>CADCWB010000190.1 GCA_902806295.1 uncultured Sphingomonas sp.
ACATCCGAAGTGCGTCCTCAATTTGTTGCCGGTTGCGCCGGTAGGCTTCTGCCAAAAGCTCGTGTCGCAATCGGGGGCTATAATCATATTGCACATCTTTGGAGTATTGGGTGAGCAGCGGTCCCGCTGCGATCTTGCTCAACTCGCCTTCGTCCGCTTGAAGCTGAAAGAAGCTGCAAATTTTCTGTAAGTGGTTGCCAAGATTCCCAAGCAGGTCGTCGAAGTCGACCCACATAGCTCGGCTGCCACACCCGGCCGCGACGACCTCGAGCGAGGTCATCTCGCAAGCCCAAGCTGCTGCCGCTAGATGAGCGTCTGTGTCAGAGACGGTGGTAACGCTGAAGCCTCGCACGGCCATCCGAGCTTGACGCGAATGAGCCAGTGCTCGCAGTTCCTTGATCGAGTTTTCGCCCGCCAGGATCGAGGCGATGTAGGTCTTCGGCTTTGTATAGATCAGCAAGATGCGGCTGTCTGGGGCGAGCAACTCAGTTGCGACCTCGCTGACGAAGCTGGTCGCCTTCACCACAGCTGTCTGCTCGGGCTGCAAGGTGCGCGAGAGCAGCACTTGCAACGTTTCTACCAGCTTGCTCCGCTGCTCACCGGTCAGCCCAGCGAAGTCCCGCAGAATGCGGGGCTCACGGATGCTCAGGACGGCGGGCAGTTCGCCGAGTAAGCGCGCAATCAGGGTCGAGCCGACATGCCCGATGTGAAAGATCCAGCGCGCGTCCCGCCGTGCGGTTGCGGGCAAGCAGGATCGAACCTTCTCCAACGGCGCAACCTGCACGTCTTGCGGCAGCTGGAACATTCGGTCGTCCAGGAAGCTGGCTGCACGATACCCGGCTTCGTTCATCTTTACGAAGCGGATCAACTCCGACGGCGGATCAAATGCTTGGGCGAGCCAATTCGCGTCGGCAAGGACGTCAGCTATTTGCGGAGCGCTGGACATGACGCCTCATAGCGGCGCAGATTGCCGGCAACCAGCAGGAGCGAATGATGCATGTCTGATCGTCATACCGGCGGCTGTGCCTGCGGCCGTATTCGCTTCGAAGCGGACGTGCCCGAAGCTGCGCACGCTTACCTGTGCCACTGCCGCATGTGTCAGCGTGCCAGCGGCAACGTCAGCTTGGCGATGGTCGGCTTGCCGCAGGCGAGTATCCGCTGGATTTCGGAACCTGAATGGTACGAAAGCTCACCGATCGCCGCGCGGCCGTTCTGCGCGAACTGCGGCACCTCGCTTGGTTTCCGCTACAAGGACGGCACCGACAAGATGGACCTGACCGTCGCGGCGTTCGACGATCCGTCGATATTCACGCCGCAGAGCCACTTCGGCGCGGAGAGCATGCACCGAGCGTGGCTCAACACCGAGGGGCTGCCGGAGATGCGCAGCGACGATTATGCTTCGCTGCAGGACCGCTGGCGAAAGGCTGGCGCAGAGCCGCCGGCAAGCTGATTGCAAAGTAGGAGAGCCACTGCCATTCGCCGTGGCATGCTGCACCTTCGTCCTCTTACTAGCCTGCACCCTGCCATGGATTGCGGGAGGGGCGAACACATGGGGGACGCGGTGTTCATGTTGTCCATGTTGGTGCGCTCGTGAGCACGGTCGCCACTCACCATCGGACCGCGTCGGACGGCGTCGATCTCGCCTGGCGCGAGGTCGGACAGGGCCGGGCGGTTATCCTGCTGCACGGCCTGTTCTCCGACGCTCACATGAACTGGATCAAGTTCGGCCACGCCGAGCGGATCGCCGCCGAGGGCTTTCGCGTGATCATGCCCGACCATCGGGCGCATGGCTTAAGCAGCAAGCCGCATGACCCGGCCGCGTACGGCCCGGGTGTGCTCGCTCGCGATGTCGAGGAGCTGATTGCGCATCTGGCGCTCACCGACTTTGACCTGGGCGGCTTCTCGCTCGGTGCGCGCACGACCGTGCAGGCGATCGGCGAGGGCCTTCGGCCCCGCCGCGCCATCCTGGCCGGCATGGGGCTGCAAGGCCTGCAGAACTGGCAGCGGCGCAAGACCTTTTTCTTGGAAGTGATCGAGCGCTTCGACAGCGCCGCCCACGGCGATCCGCATTGGCTCGCCATTCAGTTCATGAAGAGCCAGAAGGTGGACCGGGAAGCCGCGCGGCTGCTGCTGGACAGCTTCGCCGACGTGTTCATGGATTGGCTCGGCGCCTTCGCCATGCCGACGCTGGTGGTGTGCGGGGACAAGGACCAGGACAATGGCTCGCCCGAGGAACTCGCCGCCGCCCTGCCCGACGCGCGGCTGGAGCGGGTGCCGGGCACGCACATGAGCTCGGTGACCGAGCCCGCGCTCGGCGAGGCCATCGCCCGCTTCCTCGCCTCTTGACGCGATTGTGACAGTGGCGCAGTTCGCTGTGACGCGAACATACATCAAGCCCTGAGGTCCAAGTCCATGAAATTGGCTGCTTCTGTCTCTCTGCTCGCCCTCGCCCTGGCCGGTTGCACTGCCGCCACCGCTACTCAGAATGCGGCTCCGGCCCTTGCCTCCGGGGAGCCGGCGTCGGCATCCGCCCGCACCCCCGAAGGCGCGCGCGCCTTTGTTGCGTCGGTGGAGAAGGACCTGTTTGATCTCTCGACCATCTCCAGCCGCGCGCAATGGGTGAATTCGACCTACATTACCGACGACACGGACGCGCTCGCCGCCTACTTCGGCACCATCGGCACCGAGAAGGGCGTGACCTACGCCAAGGAAGCTGCCGAGTGGGCCAAGGTTGAGGGCCTGGATCCCGACACCGCGCGTAAGCTCAACATCCTGCGCGGGGCGCTGGTGCTCGCGGCTCCGTCCACACCGGGCGCTGCGGCCGAGCTCAACACGCTCGCCACCGGGCTGCAGTCGACCTACGGCAAGGGCCGGGCGACGCTGAACGGCAAGCCGATCACCGGCGATGTGGCCGAAGAGCAGATGGGCAATCTGCGCGATCCAAAGAAGCTGCAGGAGGTATGGACCAGCTGGCACAACAATGTCGGGCGGCCGATGCGGGCCGACTACACCCGGATGGTGGAGATCGCAAACGCCGGCGCCAAGGACCTTGGCTACGCCGACAGCGGTGCCATGTGGCGCTCGGGCTACGACATGAGCCCCGAGGAGTTCTCGGCCATGTACGACCGGCTGTGGGGCGAGGTGAAGCCGCTCTACGACCAGCTCCACTGCTACACGCGGACCAAGCTCAACCAAAAATACGGCAACGCGGTCCAGCCCAACAGCGGCCCGATTCGTGCCGACCTGCTCGGCAATATGTGGGCGCAGGAATGGGGCAACATCTACGACGTGGTTGCGCCCAAGGGTGCGGGCGACGTCGGCTATGATGTGACCGAGCTGCTCAAGGCCAAGAAGAAGACCCCGACCGACATGGTGCGGATGGGTGAGGGCTTCTATACCTCGCTCGGCCTCGCGCCGCTGCCGGAGACCTTCTGGCAGCGCTCGCAGATCATCCGTCCGGAAGGCCGGGAAGTGGTCTGCCACGCGTCTGCCTGGGATCTCGACAACAAGGACGACCTGCGCATCAAGATGTGCACCAAGGTCAATGGCGACGACTTCGTCACCATTCACCACGAGCTTGGGCACAACTATTACCAGCGTGCCTACAACCAGCAGCCGTATCTGTACCTCAACGGTGCCAACGACGGCTTCCATGAGGCGATTGGCGATTTCATCGCGCTGTCGGTGACGCCCGAGTATCTGGTGCAGATCGGCCTGCTCGACCGCAACAAGGTGCCCGATGCGTCCAAGGACACCGGCCTGCTGCTGCGCCAGGCGATGGACAAGGTCGCGTTCCTGCCGTTCGGCCTGATGGTCGACAAGTGGCGCTGGGGCGTGTTCGATGGTTCGATCACCCCGCAGCAATATAACGCGGGTTGGAACCAGCTCCGCCTGCAATATCAGGGTATCACGCCGCCGGGGCAGCGCAGCGAGGCCGACTTCGATCCGGGCGCCAAGTACCACATTCCGGCGAGCACGCCCTATGCGCGCTACTTCCTAGCCCGCATCCTGCAGTTCCAGTTCTACAAATCGGCCTGCGACATGGCCGGCTGGAAGGGTCCGCTGCATCGTTGCTCCTTCTACGGCAACAAGGAGGTCGGTCAGCGGCTGAACGCCATGCTGCAGACCGGCGCATCCAAGCCGTGGCCGGACGCGCTGCAAACCTTCACCGGCAGCCGCGAGATGTCGGGCAAGCCGATGCTCGAGTATTTCGCGCCGTTGCAGTCTTGGCTGCAGCAGCAGAACGCCGGCAAGCAGTGCGGGTGGTAGCTTCCAAGAACCTCTCTGTTGCGCGGCAATGGGGAGGGGGACCGCGCACTGCCGGTGGGTGGTGGAGGGGCCAACACTGGCGGTGGTAGGCCCCTCCGTCAGCCCCTGCGGGCTGCCACCTCCCCAACCTTGCTACGCAAGGCCAAGGAGGTTCAAGCAAACGCCTACGAAGTCATCCCCGCCGCCCGGATGCGCCGCGCGGCATCGCGGGAGCCGATGTCACGCTGCTCGAGCTGGCCCAGCGCCCAGGCTGCACCGCCGATCGCCGCCGCAACTCCGCCAAGTATCGCGGTCGCCGCCACCGGGTGCATCTGCGCTTCCAGGAACAGGCTAGTCTGCCGGGTGAAGGGCTGCTGATTGCTCTCGGTGCGACCGTCGGCCCGCGGCTCGAATAGGTTGTCGTTGGTTCCGGGTGCCGGGGGCACATCGGTGGTCTGCGAGACCTCGTCGCCAAGCAGTTCCATCCCCTTGTCCGCCAGTCGTGGCAGGGCAGGAGCGAACGCCGTCAACGCCAGCCCGCCGCCCCCGACGATCAGCTGCCGGCGGCGGTGCTCGGCCGCGAAGCAGATCGCCTTGGCGACCAGCTCCACGTCGTAAATAGGCTGCGGCAGCCGGGCCGGCTTGCCCATCTTGTTGCGGGCATGTTCGGGATAGGGGGTGTCGATGCCGGCCGGCTTGATCAGCGTGACGGAGATCGGAGAGCCTTCCTCCTCCAGTTCCATCCGGAGCGCGTCGGTGAACTGCATCACCGCCGCCTTCATCGCGCAATAGGGCCCCTGGAGCGGGATGGCGCGGTTCGACAGCACCGAGCCCACGTTGATCAGCGCGCCGCCGCGTTCCTTCAGGTGCCGCGTGGCCACCAGGCTGCCCTGCACTAGCCCGAAGTAGCCGACGTCGAACACGCGTCGATGCTCTTCCAGCGTGACCTCTTCCAATCGGGCGTAAAGCGCCACGGCGGCATCGTTGATCCAGCAGTCGATGCGCCCGAACTCTTCGATGGCTTTCGCCGCCAACTCGACGGCTGCGCCGTCGTCGGCGACATCCAGCGCCAGCGCAGTCGCCTGGCCGCCCTTGTTGCGGATGCCGACCACGACCTCGTCCAGCGCCTCCGAATTGCGGGCCGCCAGCACCACCTTCGCTCCGACCGCCGCCGCACGTCGCGCGGTCGCCAGCCCTATCCCGCTTGAGGCTCCCGTAATCACCATCACTTGTTCGCGGAGCGGCTTCAGCGCTGCGGCCATGTTCGTTCGTCCTTTCACCAACAAGAAGGGGCGCCGAAGCGCCCCTTCCGTTCAACCGATCAAGCGGGCTTTAGGCTCCGTAGGAGATCGAACCGGTTTTGGTCTGATCCTCGGACGTCGAGTCGAGGCCAGTGTTGCCCTTGGCCGACGAGGTCTGGCTGCCGCTGTTGCTCGACTTGGACGAGCCCTTGGCAGAACCGCTCATCCCGCCACCGCTGACGCTGGACCCGGTCGTGCTGCCGGCGCCCGAGGTGTTGCTGGTGCCGGTGTTCAGGTTGTCGCTGCTGCCTGAGCTGGACATGCCGCTGGAGCCGCTGCTCATTCCGGTGCTGCCGCTGCTCGACAGATCGCTCGGGCTGCTGCCACCCGTGCCCGCGCCGATGCCGGCGCTGCTGCTTGGGCTCGTGCTCTGGGTTTCCAGCAGGCTATCCTGGCTGGTAGATCCCTGCGCGAAGCCGCTGCCGGCGCTGCCGGTGCCGGCTTCACGGCCGCGATGCGACTCGCCATCGGCCTGCTGGCCCCACTTCATGGCCGATCCGCCGCTGTTTCCACCGCTCCGTCGCGAGAAGAAGAAGGCGCCTGCCGCGGCGGCCGCGGTCGCTACCGCTGCTGCCGCATAGGGGCGGCTCTTCACGCTCTGACCGATGCCAGCGAGGCGTCCGCGCTGATTGCTCTCGCTGCTGCCACGGTTCCGATCTTGGAGTTGCTGACTGCTGGTGCTGCTGCGGTACTCGGTGGTGCCACCACTGCTCTTCTGGTTGTTGGCCACGTCATGCTCCCTTATTTCTACGCAAGTATTTGCTGACTGTCACAACGCGCGTAACCGCCCGCCGTTGCAGTATTTCTCGCCAGGGAGAGATCCAGCCACGACGGGCGGCACCCACACTTCGCTTACAGTTGGCCCAGCATGGCTTCGGCGCTCGAGGCCTGGTATTCGCCCGGCGCTTCAACGTTGAGCTGTTCCACCACACCGTTGTTGACGATCATGGAATAGCGTTGCGAGCGCGTGCCCATGCCGAATTTGCTGCCGTCCATGGTGAGCCCGAGAGCCTCGGCCAACTGGCCATTGCCGTCCGCCAGCATGGTGATGTTCTCGCTTCCCGCGTCGCGGTTCCAGGCGCTCATCACGAAAGCATCGTTGACACTGGTGCAGGCGATCTCATCCACGCCCTTGCTCGTCAGCTCCTCGGCCTTGTCGACGTAGGAGGGCAGGTGCCTGGCCGAGCAGGTCGGCGTGTAGGCACCGGGAACGGCGAACAATGCGATCTTCTTGCCGCCAAAATACTCAGCGGTACTGGTCGGCCGCGGCCCTTCGCTGGTGGCGATAGTCAGCGGAACGTCCGGCAGCTTGTCGCCGACTTGAATGGCCATGTGATGTCTCCCTCGAATATTGGTCCGTTCGCCCGATAGGAGCCGGTGCTCGTGCCAGCAAGGGTTGCGAGGCCGGCCCACAACGGGGCAAAGAACCAAGACGATGGACGCTCCTCCCTACCTTTCCGGCAAGCTGCTGCTCGCCATGCCCGGCATGGCCGACCCGCGGTTCGAGCGGGCGGTGATCGCGGTCTGCGTCCATGACGAGAATGGCGCTGTTGGCATCGG
>CADCWB010000191.1 GCA_902806295.1 uncultured Sphingomonas sp.
TGAAGCCCGTCGAACACGGCCTCGTCCTCGCCTTGGCGGACATGAACATCGCGGATCGGACTGTCCGTCTTGTTGACGAGATCGTAGCGTCCCGTGGTGACCATCCGGCGCTCGCCCGGGTATAGTTGGACGTCGAGCGTCACCTTGGTCACGCTGGGCTGGGCCAGCCGTTCATACTTGAGGTACTTGCGCTCGAGATCGGCGCTTTCCTTCTCCCGCTCGTCGGATGTCTGATAACGGTTGAGCACCTTAATGTTGTGGTAGGCGTAGGCACCGGTGCCCGCCATGGCGAGCGCCGCGGCACAGGCGATGGCGTAAGGCAGCCGGCTACCGGGACGGCGCAGCCGCTTCAGCCGCGTGCGGAGGCCGAGGTCGGTGCCGCGCGGCCAGAGCAGGTGAGCGATCGTGGCCAGGACGATCGCTGCCATCAGCCAGTAGAACTGCAGGGTGAGCGCACCCTGCCAGAAGCTCCCGGCCCCGACGAAGTCGCTCAACGGAACCGACGGAGAGGCGGCGTAGGTGTAGAGCGGGTTTGTGTAACCCATGTTCGACAGAAAGATGGTGCCCACGAACCAAACGAAGATGATTCCCCAGCCAACATATTTGTTGGGGCTGAGCACCTGAACCACCACCGCCAGGATGGCGATCAGAAGCCCATCGAGCGCGGCCGGCAGGATGAACCAGGTAAAATATTGCGGGATGCCGAGCTCCGCCGCGCCCTCGGTCAATTGGTAGAGCAAGCCGGTGACCATCGCCGCGAGATTGACGGTGAGGAGGACCAGGAAGATTGCCAGGATCTTGGGTACCGTCATAATCCAGCTTGGGACGGCGGTGGAGTCGATCAGCTCGTTGAGCTTGCGATCTCGCTCCCGCCAGACCAGTTCGCCGCCGTAGAAGACGGCGATCATCAGCAGGACCGTAGAGAAATTGCCGCGAACCGTTTCAATGGTTTGCGATAGCGTCGGGTAGTCCGCTGTGCCGTAAGTCGATTGCCCAAGCCACAGGCCAATGGCCGTGCTGGCAATGGCGAATAGCGAGAGGACGATCAGCCCAGGGCTGGTCAGGACCTGCCGCAGTTCGACCCGCACGCGGGTCAGGAATTGGGTCCAGCGCGACGCGCGCTGGTCGCGGGCGACCACGGAAGTGCCGCCGAGGTCCGGTGCGATCGCCGCCGCGTCGGCTTCGCGCGCCTCTCGTTTGGCCAGCCGGCGCAACCTGCGCTTGGATGGTGCGCGTTCGGTCATGGAGAAGCGCCACAGCGTGAAGCCAAGGAACAGCAGCCCCAGCACGACGGCCCACAGACGATTGAATGCGACGGTGCCGGCGAGGTCGGTCAGGCGGCCGTTCATTTCCGCCTGGGTCCAATAGCGAGTGACCTCCCGAAGCGCCCCGTTGCCCAGCGGCTCCCACCGCGCGAAGGTTTCGCGATACTCGACCTTCTGGCCAACAAGGCTGGTGGTCACGAGATAGCCCATCACGAGCAGCACGGCGCCGATGTAGGAGGCCATCATCGACCGGAGGGTAGTGGCCAGCGCGAACAGAATGGCGCTGGTCAGGAAGATGTTGGGGATCGCGAACAGCAGGAAAGGCCAGGCGTAGTAAGACAAACGCTGCGGACCGATCGTTTCTGGATCGACCCACGGCATGGCGGCTCCGATCGCCAGTCCAAGCGGGACGGCCAGATAGCCGAGCCAGGCGATGATCACCCCGCCCAGAAAGCGGCCAACGACGATCTGGTATTTACTGACCCGGGTGGCGCGGACGATCGGCGCGAAGCCGCTGGTTTCATCGCGCACGATCGCGTTGGCAACGAACGCGGTGATCACGAACAGGTAGAACAGGGTGAAGATGCTGGTCGCGATGGCGATCGCGTAGGGCGCATTCTCATGCACTGCTCCCGGCGTGCCGATGCTGACGTTCTCGCTGGCGGTCAGGCCGAAGCCCAACAGGAAGAAGATGGCGACGGCGACCCAGAACACAGGGTTCTTGAGCTGATAGCGGATCTCGAACCGCGCAATGCCGAGCAGCATGGACATGGCGCTCAGGCCGCCCGGCGGAGGGTGGAAAGGGTCGAGAAGTAGACGTCCTCAAGTCCGCCCTCGACCGGTTCGAAGCCGGCTGGCCGGGTGTCGGACAGCACATGGATGATCGTCTGACCGGCGAACAACCGGGTCGAGATAACCTCATGCTGATGCTGGTGATCGGCCAGTCCAGCATGGCTAATCGCCTTGCGCCAAACCTTGCCGCGGGTCGAAGCGATGAGGTCGGTAGGCTTGCCGTCGAGCTGCAGCCGGCCGTTTGCCAGCACCGCCATGCGCGGGCAAAGGTCGGAGACGTCCTCGACGATGTGGGTCGACAGGATCACCACCACATTGTCGCCGATGGCAGCGAGCAGGTTGAGGAAGCGATTGCGCTCCTCCGGGTCGAGTCCGGCGGTGGGTTCGTCGACGATGATCAATTCGGGGTTTCCGATCAACGCTTGGGCAATGCCGAACCGCTGCCGCATGCCGCCGGAGAAGCCGGCGATCGACTTGTCGCGAACCGCCCACAGATTGGTCTGGTTGAGCAGGGTTTCCACGACGGCCTTGCGCTCACCCCGACCGGTGATGCCTTTCAGCACGACCATTTGATCGAGCATGGCGTAGGCCGATACGCGTGGGTAGACGCCGAAATCCTGGGGCAGATAGCCGAGCGTTCGCCGCAGCCGGTCCGGCTCGGCCAGCACGTCGATCTCTCCGAAATCGATGCTTCCGCTCGTTGGAGCCTGCAAGGTGGCCACCGTCCGCATCAGCGTCGACTTGCCCGCGCCATTGGGGCCGAGCAGTCCGAACATTCCCTGGGGGATGGACAGGCTGACGTCGTCCAGCGCCACCGTGCCATTCGCATAGGTGTGCGATAGATTCCTGATCTCCAGCATGTTCGCCCCCTGCAGCCGCCGGGAACGGCCCGGCGCAAGGCAGGAGCTAGCCAGCAATGGCCCGGGAAGACAACCACACCTTCGACAAACCGACGAAGTGCATTTTTCACGGTGAGCTGTCAGGCGGATCCGGCTGCAAGTTGATCAATGGAGAGAGCGAAACTTGGGCGTTGAAAGCGCGTTCTCAGATCGATCCCGAGCGTTGCGCGCGCCCGTGCTCAGGGAAGCTCAAACGTCGTGCGACCAGCACA
>CADCWB010000192.1 GCA_902806295.1 uncultured Sphingomonas sp.
ATCGAGAGTATCGAGGAGCCGTGGATCGAGGCGACCATCTACGTCCCCGACGAATATCTCGGCCCGATCCTGAAGCTGTGCCAGGATCGCCGCGGCATCCAGAAGAACCTGACCTACGTCGGCGGGCGGGCGCAGCTGACCTACGAACTGCCGCTCAACGAAGTGGTGTTCGATTTTTACGATCGGCTGAAGTCGATGTCAAAGGGCTACGCCAGCTTCGACTATCACCAGATCGGCACCCGCGAGGGCGACCTGGTCAAGATGAGCATCTTGGTCAACGAGGAGCCGGTCGACGCGCTGAGCATGATCGTCCACCGCGCCACCGCCGAGGTCCGCGGCCGCGGCATGGTCGAACGGCTGAAGGAGTTGATCCCCCGCCACCTGTTCAAGATCCCGATCCAGGCCGCGATCGGCGGCAAGGTCATTGCGCGTGAAACCATCAGCGCGATGCGCAAGGACGTGACAGCGAAGTGCTACGGCGGCGACGCAACCCGCAAGCGCAAGCTGCTGGACAAGCAGAAGAAGGGCAAGGCCAAGATGCGGGAGTACGGCAACGTCAGCATCCCGCAGGAGGCGTTCATCGCCGCGCTGCGGATGGGGGAGGAGTGAGCAGTGAGCAGCACCATGACTCCTGCTTAAGTTTACCACCCAGCGGTTCACGCCTCCAATGTTTCGGCCGTGGACGGAGAGAAAGAAGCACGGCTTACCAACCCAGTCAGCAACTTGTCCGCGCAGCTTGCCGAAGGTGCGGGCTTGAGCACGCTTCCATTGATCCGTGAGACCCGCACGGGATCAACCAGCGTCGACTCGCAGTCCTCTTCAACCAAGGCCCGAGGACGCTGCAGCGTGGCTACATCGAAGTTGAAGCGCACTCGGTTACGACCGACGCGACGAGGTGGTCTGAAGGCACGGCAATGGGCCGCGATGAAGGCGGAGGCCGAGATCCTGATCTGGCCTTTGCCGCGAAGTACGGTCTCAACAGCGGCGGAACTCCGCCTGCGACGCTCGTGCTCGAGACCCAGAACGTCGAGCTCAACCGTTCGCAGGTCGACGTTGTGTTCGGTCGCGTAGGCGTTGCTTTCGTCAACTTCACCGGCGTTCTTCCCTCGGGTCTTCCGCGTCGAGGCATGAGCGATATGGCCGCCTAAAGGTCCCGCAAGGTCGATCAGCACTCCGCCAATGCGCCGCGGCCATTGATGTGAGTCTCTGAGAAAGCGTGGGCGTGGTGCCCAGGGACGGGATCGAACCGCCGACACTGCGATTTTCAGTCGCATGCTCTACCAACTGAGCTACCTGGGCCCATGATCCTGCGGCGGGCGCCGCTGGCGGACGGCGCTTCCCCTAACGGTCGCCATCTGGGCTGTCCAGCCCGGGGTCCGCGGGTGGCCCCGGAATCCGGTAGCCTTCGCCAAGCCATTGCAGCAGGTCGCGATCCTTGCAGCCGCGGCTGCAGAACGGCGCGTGATCCGGGGCGGTGGGCTGGCCGCACAATGGGCAACCTTTGCTGGGTCTAGACGGGCTCCGCATGGCTAGCCGACATGGCGAGCCGTGGGTCGCTGCGCAAGTCGATCGCTCCGCCGACCTGCCGGGCGAGGGCTTCCAGCCACTCGTGCTGTCGCTCAAGCACCGCCATGATTGAGGGGTGGGCGGCAAGCCGCGTTGGACCGATCTGCCTGCCCGCGCGGCGCAGCAAGGCCCGCGCCTCCGCTCCCGCCGGGTCGCCGGCGTAGATCTCCATCAGCGACGCATTCCGGCGCGGGCGAACGATCTGAACGAAGCCGAAGCCGTTGACGGCTGTTCGCTCGAAGGGCGTGCCGGCGAGCGCTTCATCGATCCTGACCGCGGCGGCTGAGCGCGCGGCCTTGCCAGCGAGGGTCGGCAGGTCGATTCCGATCGATCCACCGATGGCGAGCCGGCGGATTGTGCGAGCAGCGGCGAATCCTCCTGCGGAGGCCAACTGCTCGGCCGGCATGTGTCCGTCCACGTCGATCAATGTCATGGCCGGGGTTAGGTGAAGTGAAAGGCTGCCGCCCGCGAACTGGACCTGCCCGGTGGCTGCCTCGTCGAGCAGGTCGGGCCAGCCGACGCTGTCGAGTTCACCGGCGTTTGCCGGACGGCCCTGGGGCGCAGCGATCGCCGGGCTCACCTCCGTCAGTCGGGCCAGCGGCCGCTTCCACGGCTCAATGCCGGGGATCGCCTCTCGCATGATCTCGACACATAAGCTGGCGCCTTCCGGCACTCCACTCGGACGGTATGGCAGCAGCAGCTCGGTGCCCTCTGCCAGCCGGGCAACCGCATTGCGACCGTTTCTGCCGACGCTCGCCAGCCGCGCCTCGACCACGCTGCCTGCCGGGACAACGCCATCGGGCAGAATGCGCGCTTCCAGAATATGGTCGTTGTCGATCAGCGCCGCCCGGGTCTCGCCGATGCCGCGTTCGATGACCCACTCAGGCAAGCGGGTACCCGGCGCCTTTCAGCAGGTGACGGGTTTCGGCGAGCGGCAATCCGACCACGTTCGAGTAGCTGCCGGCGATATGGCGGACGTAAACTTCGCCATAGCCCTGCAGCGCATAGCCGCCGGCCTTGCCGTGCCACTCACCATGCCCGGCATAATGGTCGATCTCCTCGGCGGAGAGGCGCTTCATGGTAATCGCGGTCTCGACTACTCGGCTGCGCAATTGGTCGCCGGGTAGCGCAAGAGCTACGCCGGTCATAACCCGGTGGCGGCGGCCGGACAGCAGCGCCATGCAGCGGCGCAGCGTGGCTTCGTCCTCCACCTTGGGCAGGATGCGGCGACCCACGGCGACCACCGTGTCCGCCGCCAGGATCAGAGCATCGGCCTGGAGCGTGGCAACGGCTCGCGCCTTCTGCTCGGCCAGGCGGAGCGCGTGCACACGCGGCAGCTCGCCCTTGAGTACGGACTCGTCGAGATCGGCGGGAACCACGGCGTCAGGAACGACGCCGATGCGCGCGAGCAGGTCGAGGCGGCGCGGGCTCGCCGAGGCGAGAACTAGCCGCACGCGTTTATTTGAACCGGTAGGTGATCCGACCTTTGGTCAGGTCGTACGGGGTTAGCTCAACCAGCACCTCATCGCCGGTCAGCACGCGGATGCGGTTCTTGCGCATCTTGCCGGCGGTATGGCCAAGGATCTCATGACCGTTCTCGAGTTCGACGCGGAACATCGCATTGGGCAGCAGTTCGGCGACGCGCCCGCGCATTTCGAGAAGTTCTTCCTTGGCCATGCAATCCTTGGGTGTTGGTGTGAAGTTGTGGCGCCCTTAGCGGGGCGACCGTAAAAAGGGAAGGCGGGCGAGGCGCTTGGCCCCACCCACCTTCATTCATTCAGGTTCGATCGATCAGCCGGCGCCTTGCGCCGCCAGGGCCGCCAGCAGCAACAGTGCGACGATGTTGGTGATCTTGATCATCGGATTCACAGCCGGGCCGGCAGTGTCCTTGTAGGGATCGCCGACAGTGTCGCCGGTCACGGCCGCCTTGTGCGCCTCCGATCCCTTGCCACCGTAATTGCCATCCTCGATGTACTTCTTGGCATTGTCCCAGGCGCCGCCGCCCGAGGTCATCGAAATAGCGACGAACAAGCCTGACACGATCACGCCCAGCAACAGCGCGCCCAAAGCCGCAAAGCCCTGCTCGCGCCCAGCCACGGCACTGATGATGAAGTAAACGGCGATCGGCGCCAGGACCGGCAGCAAGGACGGAACGATCATTTCCTTGATCGCTGCCTTGGTGACGAGATCGACGGTGCGGGCGTAGTTGGGGCGGCTGGTGCCGTCCATGATGCCCGGATTGTTGCGGAACTGGTCACGGACGTCGATCACCACGTCGCCCGCCGCACGGCCGACCGCCGTCATGCCCATGGCGCCGAACAGATACGGCAGCAACGCGCCGAGCAGCAGGCCAACCACCACGTACGGGTTGCTGAGCGAGAAATCGACGCCTCCCTCGGCGATGCCGAGCTCGCTCGAGAACTCACGCAGGTCGGTGGTGTAAGCGCCGAACAGGACCAGCGCCGCCAGCGCCGCCGAGCCAATGGCATAGCCCTTGGTCACCGCCTTGGTGGTGTTGCCTACCGCGTCGAGGGCATCGGTGCGATGACGCACGTCGTCCTCCATGCCGGCCATTTCCGCAATGCCGCCGGCATTGTCGGTCACCGGTCCGTAGGCGTCGAGCGCGACCACCATGCCGGCGAGTGCCAGCATGGCCGTGGCGGCGAAGGCGATGCCGATCAGGCCGGCCAGCAGGTAGGAAGCGATGATCGCGACGCAGATAACGATCGTGGGCAGGGCGGTCGATTCAAGGCTGATCGCCAGGCCCTGAATGACGTTGGTGCCGTGACCCGTTTCGGACGCCTTGGCGATCGAGCGGACCGGGCGGAAGTTGGTGCCGGTGTAATATTCGGTGATCCACACCAGCAGGCCGGTAACGGCCAGGCCGATCAGCATGCAGAAGTAGAGATCCCAACCGGTGAAGCCACCGGTCTGCTCAGCGACCGCCGAGCCCAGCGCCAGATCCGTTCCGGCCGCTTCCGGTCCGCCGATGGTGGCGCCAAGATCGCCAAGCGTGAACTGGGTGACGATCCACAGCGCCGGAATCGACAGTAGCGCCGTCGTCCAGAACCCCTTGTACAGCGCGCCCATGATCGACTGGCCCTTGCCGAGCCGAACGAAATAGGTGCCGATGATCGAGGTGATGATGCACACGCCGCCGACGATCAGCGGCAGGCTCATCAGCGCCAGGATGTTCTGAGCGCCCGTGCCGATCAGCAGCGCGGTCAGCACCATGGTCGCGCCGACGGTGACGACATAGGTTTCGAACAGGTCGGCGGCCATGCCGGCGCAATCGCCGACATTGTCGCCGACGTTATCGGCGATCACGGCCGGGTTGCGGGGGTCGTCTTCCGGGATACCGGCTTCGACCTTGCCGACCAAGTCGGCGCCGACGTCCGCCGCCTTGGTGAAGATGCCGCCGCCGAGGCGGGCGAAGATGGAGATGAGCGAAGCGCCGAAGGCGAGCGCGACCAGTGCGTCGACCACGATCCGATCGTTGGGGGCGTGGCCTTCGATGCCGACCAGCACGTAGAAGAAGCCGGCGATGGCGAGGAGCGCCAGACCCGCGACCAGCATGCCGGTGATGGCTCCGGAGCGGAAGGCCGTCGTGAGGCCGCCCTGCAGGGAGGTGCGGGCCGCTTCCGCCGTGCGGACGTTGGCCTTGACGGAAATGTTCATGCCGATGAACCCGGCCGCGCCCGAGAGCACCGCACCGACCACGAAACCGATCGCAGCCGTCAGGCCGAGAAACAGCGCTACCAACACCGCAACCACCACGCCGACGATGGCGATGGCGGTGTATTGGCGAGCCAAGTAAGCGCGCGCGCCTTCCTGGATGGCGGCGGCGATGTCGGTCATCCGCTGGTTGCCGGCCGGTTGCGCCAGCACCTGGCGGCTGGTCAGCAGCCCGTAGAGCACGGCGATCACCCCGCAGGCGATTGCGATCAAAGTCACGGTCATGGTTGAGGAGCACCCCCTGTTGCGCTCGCGGCAGGACGCCGCTCATAAGAAACCGGGGGCGAGTTGTAAGGGGGAAATCGGGCCTGTCTAGGCCAGCAGAAGCGCCGTCACCCCGCCAGATGCGATCCCGGCCAGCACGATGGCGAACTGCCGCCAATTAGGAAGTGCGATGTTCATGGCCCAAGCGCTCCGGCAATGGCACCTCGCCGTCGGCGTCGGTCAGGAGGAGGCCGTTGCCGTCGGTGAGAGTCCCGATGCACGCCAAGGTGGGCGGGACAGGTAAACATCCGGTTACGTCGGGCTCCCGCTCCGGGGCGAGGGCAAGCAGCAGGGCGTAATCGTCGCCGCCGGTCGCCGCGAACAGGCGGGCTGCCCGATGCTGCGCTCGTTCGGCGATAAAGGCGCGGGAGAGCGGGAGTGCGGTGAGGTCGATCCGTGCTCCGCAGCCGCTCGCCGCGCACAGGCGGGAGAGATCGAGCAGCAGCCCGTCGGAAATGTCCATCATGGCGCTGGCATGAGGGGCGAGGGCACGACCAGCCGCCAACAGCGGGACCGGCCTCCGATAGATGTCCACCAGCGGGCCGTCCGCCTTGGGATTGTCGGTCAGCAAAGCGAGACCGGCCGCGCTGTCACCGAGGGTGCCAGCCACCCATAGCCGGTCCCCGGGCAATCCGCCCGAACGGCTCGGCACCACACCAGCGGCGCGGCCGAGCGCGGTCAGGCCGAGGACTCGCGGTGCCCGGTCCGGCAGCGCGATCGTATCCCCGCCCAGCAACGGCAGACCATAGCTTTCGCAGGCGGCTGCTACGCCGCCAATAAAGGCTTCGGTCCAGCTATCGTCGCTGCTCAGCGTCAGCGACAACAGCGCGCCGGCCGGTTCGGCGCCCTTCGCGGCCAGATCGGACAGATTCACCGCAACCAGCTTCCACCCGACCGAAGCAGGTGGGTCGTGCGGAAAGAAATGCACGCCCTCGGCGATGCTGTCGTGGGTCAGGACCAGCCCGTCGAGCACCGCCGCGTCATCCAGCAGTCCGCGTGCGGCCGGGACGGTAGCGATCGCGCGCAGACGCTCGATGATGGCGGACTCGACGGTCATCTTCCGCCTACCTTAGCGGCAATGCTCCGCTCAGGAACGCGCCGACTTCGCGATGGTGTCGAGCAGGCCATTGACGAACGCCACCTCCTTCTTGTCGTAAAAGGCGTGGGCGACATCGAGATACTCGCTGATCACCGTGCCCACCGGCACGTCGGCGCGGGCGAGCAGTTCGTAGGTACCGGCGCGCAGGATCGCGCGCATCGGGCGGTCGAGCCGCTCCAGCTTCCAGCCCTCGGCCAACCTGTCGCTGACCAAGCGATCGATCTCGAGCCGCCGAGCATCCGTCCCCTTGACCAGGTCATCGAAGAAATCGACTTCGGCATCGGCCAGCTCGGTGCCGTCCACCGCCATGCCGATGCGATGTTGATGGAACTCGTGCAGCAGTTGCGGCACCGGCGTGCGCTCCATCTCCAGCTGGTAGAGCGCCTGGACGGCGGCCAGGCGAGCGGCGGAGCGCGAGCGGGAACGGGTCGATGCGGCCATAGGGCGGCGGCCTATGCCTGCTCCGCCCGACCAAGGAAAGGCCCGAGCGCGTCCGCCACGGCATCGGGCTTCTCCCATGGGACGAAGTGACCTGCATCGGCGACGCGCTCGATACGAAGATCGTCGACCAAAGCGTCGAGGCCATCGAGCTGAATGGGCAGCAGTGCCTTGTCCTTCATGCCCCACACGACCAGCGTCGGCACCTTCACCTTCGGAAAGGCCCTCAGCAGGAAGTCGGGTAGCGGCACGGTGATCGAGGGCGGCGGAACCATCACCTGCGCGGCCCGGTACCAGTTGAGCATGGCGCTGAAGACTCCCGGTTGGGTCCATTCGGCCAGGTATTCGGCCTTCTCCTCAGGAGTGATGGTGGCGAGGTCGACATGGCCGCTGAAGCTCTTGTCGAAGAAGGTCTCCCAACCCATGGCTTCCACTGCCTGCTCGAACCCAGGTGTCCGAAAAGCCGTCATGTACTGGCTTGCGGCGCGCTGCTCGGCGTCTTCGATCAGGCTCTTCTGGAAGATGACGGGATGCGGCGCGTTGATGATCGCCAATCGCTCCAGCCGCGGGTCGCCGCGCAGCGCCGCGGCCCAGGCGACCGCGCCGCCCCAGTCGTGCCCTACTAAGGCGAACCGCTCGAGCCCAAGCCGATCCACCAGCGCGAACAGGTCGGCGACGATCTTGTCGGTGGTATATTCGTTCTTGTCCTGCGGAGCGTCCGAGCCGGCAAAGCCGCGCTGGTCCGGCATGATCATGCGGAGCCGCTCGGACAGCAGCGGAACGAGGCCGCGCCAGGTGCGGTGCGACTCAGGAAAGCCGTGGAGCAAGACCACCGCCGGAGCATCCTCCGGTCCAGCCAAGCCGACGTTGAGCGTAACGCCGGTCGGCAACGCGATCTTGCGGAACTCGGTCATGTCGGCGCGATCCTCTGCTCCCGCTCGCATTGGCGTTGAAAGTCCGTCGACCTGGCCAGCGCGCGGCCATCGGCTTGGCGGGCAAGTTCGAGACCACGGCTGAAGAGAGCGGGTTCGACGGCGCTCTCGGCCCGGACTGCGCCCGCCCTGTTGACCAATCTAAGGGAAAGAGGCGCACTGCGTTGCAGAACAGTTTCAAGCTGGGCACCGCTGATCGCAAGCTCATGCAACGTTCCACCCGACCAACTACCGCCGGCGACCAGCGTGGAGCCAGGCCCGATCAGCTGCAATTGGCGCTGCTCGCCCTGGACCACCTCGCGCGACATCCGGAAACGCACCGACGCCCGCTCGCGTTCGAGCACGCTTCTGGCGAGCGGCCACCTGACCCTGATCTCCATCAGCTCGGAGGCAGTCGGCCGGAGCGCCCAATCGGTGTTGCCCGACCGAAGCTGCCCACGCGCGTCAAGGCTGCGTAAGCTTGATGCCTGCAGGCCGTTCGCGCTGAGGTCGGCTTGGCAGAACCAGCCCAGCCGCTCGTCCGACGTCGTCGCACAACCGCTCAGGGTGAACGGGCC
>CADCWB010000193.1 GCA_902806295.1 uncultured Sphingomonas sp.
GCCGTCGCCCGCTTGGGATCCTCTGAGACGAGTGGCAGGATCGCCTCCTTGTTCCACTCCTCGCTGTGCTTCACGTCCAGGGTCGCATGGAGGTCGAAATAGCGGCGCGTCGGCGCATCCAGCCCCAGCCGCCGCATGCCCCTGCCGGTCGCCGCCGACCGCGCGGGGGCCGTCAGTTCGATTGCCCCCAATGCGCCGACCGAGTGCCAGGCATAGCGCCGGTTGGTCGCCATCGCGGTCATCAGATTGGCCAGCGCCAGGCTCTCCCAAACCGTCGCTTCGATGGTCGGCTCCAGGCCAAGCGTCTCGACCACGAAGTGGAGCATCGGGCCGTGCATGCCCTTCGGATTGCCGCGGCCCATCTCGTCCCAATAGTTGCGCGCCAGCTCCAGCTTGGCCTGGTCGGGAATGCGCACCTGGGTCAGCGCGACCAGATCGTCGAACCCCGCCTCGCCCGCCGCTTCCTGGGTCAGATACCACTTCAGCTGATCCAGCGTCGCCTGATGCTCGATCCACTCGAACAGAGCGTCATGCTGGCCGGGGCCGTTTGGCTCCAGCGCCTCGAACCATTCAACGAACGCCCGCGCTTCGGTGGGCGCGGCGGCCGCCTCGTCCTTAACCTCGGCCCGCAGTTCCTCCAGGAAGCCCAGCTCCAGTCGTGCCCAGCGAAAGTCGCGCTCCAGCGCGCCGGGGTTCTCGTCGGGATAAGCGGGCGCCAGCCGCTCACGGTTCCAGTGGGCAAGCGCCTGCTGGAACCGGTCGGTCTGGAACTGGGAGCCGCTTTCCGGCTCGGTCTGGAAGCGAGTGGCCATAGGTTTTCCAATGCAATCTGTTTTGCATTGAACAGCGTCCCGAGCGCGCTGCGGTTCCGAGTCAGGCCGAAAGGCGGTACTGCTTCAGCAGGTCGTACAAGGTCGGCCGGCTGATCCCCAATAGCTTGGCCGCGCCTGAGATATTATGCTCGGTCCGCACCAGCGCCTGGTGGATCGCCCGCCGGTCGGCCGCCTCTCGCGCCGCCCGCAGGTTGATCGCCGCCGGCTCCTCGTCCTGGCGCCCGCCGAGGTCCAGGTCGGCGGCGCCCACCTGCTTGCCGTCGGCCATGATCACGGCGCGCTTGATGCGGTTCTCCAGCTCGCGGACGTTGCCCGGCCAGCCATGCGCATCGATCACGGCGAGCGCGTCCGGCGCCAGCCCGCTGACCGGCCGCGCCAGCTCCCGGGCGAAGCGCTGGACGAAGTGCCGCGCCAGCAGCACCGCATCGCCCGCCCGCTCGGCAAGGCTCGGGATCCGGACCACGATCTCGGCCAGGCGGTAGAACAGATCCTCCCTGAACCGCCCATCGGCGCACATCGCATCAAGATCCTGATGAGTCGCGCAGACGATCCGGGTATCCACCGCAATCGGCACCCGTCCGCCGATCCGCTCGATCATTCGCTCCTGCAGAAAGCGCAGCAGCTTGACCTGCAACGGCAGCGGAATGTCGCCGACCTCATCCAGGAACAACGTCCCGCCCTGTGCCAGCTCGATCTTGCCCGGCGTCGTTTTGACCGCCCCGGTAAAGGCGCCCCGCTCGTATCCGAACAGCTCCGCCTCCAGCAGGTTCTCCGGGATCGCGGCACAGTTGATCGCCACAAACGCGCCCCTGCTCCGGGGGCTTCGTTCATGCACCGCCCGGGCGAGCAATTCCTTGCCCGTCCCGCTCGCCCCCAGCAGCATCACCGATACATCCGCCGGCGCAACTCGCTCCACGGTGCGCGCGACTTTTAGCATCTCAGGGCTCGCGGAAATCATGGAGCCAAGCACGGTCGTCCCATCGCCCGCACCCTCGGCCAGTCGCCGGTTCTCCGCTTCAATCCCATGCAGGTGGAAGGCCCTGCTGACGATCAGGCCCAAGTCGTCGATATCGACCGGCTTCCGGTAGAAGTCATAGGCGCCCAGCGCGACTGCCTTGAGTGCGCTTTCCCGCGCCCCGTGCCCCGACGCTACAATCACCTTGGTGTCTGGCTGCAAGCTGAGCATCTCCGTCAGGCAGGCGAACCCCTCCGCGGTCCCATCCGGGTCCGGCGGCAGGCCGAGGTCCAGCGTCACCACGGCGGGCTCATGCAAGCGCAGCAGCTCGATCGCACTCCGGCGGTCACCCGCGGTGACCACCCGGTAGCCGTCGTAGGCCCACTTGAGCTGCCGCTGGAGACCCTCATCATCCTCGACGACGAGCAGAACCGGCAGGTTTTCAGTCGTCATGCGGTGAGGCTTTCCGGCATTGCGCCCGCGGCGGGCAGGTGAATGGTAAAGCGGGTCCCGGCGCCCGGCCGACTTTCCACGGCGAGTTCGCCCCCCATGGCAAGCAGCAGAGCCCGCGCTTCGTAAGCTCCGATGCCGAAGCCGGCCTGCTTGGTCGACGCGAATGGCTGGAACAGGCGTGCGCGAACGAACTCCGCATCCATGCCGCAACCCTTGTCGATGATCTCGATGTTCACCTGATCCGCGCCCGAGCTGACCTTGACGGTGACCGGCTGGTCGGCCGCGCTCGCATCGACGGCGTTCTGGATGAGATGCCCGAGCGCCTGCTCCAGACCGGCAGCGTCCCCCCGCACCATTAGTCCCGTCGTGCCCAGCAGCCGCACCTCATGCCCCCGGCGCTTGGCTGCCACTGCCGCGCTCAACACGGGGCGAAGCGGGAACAGCCCGGTCGTCGGCGCCGCGGACGTTCCCGCCTTGGGCGCCAGACGCGCGAGCAGATCGTTCATCTTGCCGACCGAGCCCTTTAAAGTCGCGATCATGTCGGCCCGGAACTCGGGGTTGTCGGCATGCCGCTCGGCGTTCCTGGTCACCAGGCTGAGTTGGCTCACCAGATTCTTGATGTCGTGCAGGATGAAGGCGAAGCGGCGGTTGAACTCCTCGAAGCGCTGCGCGTCCATCAACGCCTGTTGCCCATGCGCTTCGGCCAGCGACGACGCAGCTTGCCGCCCGGCGGTGCGAAGCAGGTCAAAGTCTTCCCAATCGAGCCCACGCCGGAGATCGGGCGCAGACAACAGTACCAGCCCGATAACCTTGTCGTGATGGATGAGCGGGACGCCCGTCCACAGCCGTTCCTCGTCCAACATGGGCTGCGGCACGGCCACCTTCCGGTCGCGGTCCGATCCGGCACCGACGCGCATGGCATCCAGCTCCAGCACCCGGCCGTCAGGCGCCAGTTCCGCCCACAGTGCCTCCAGCTCGCCACGTGTGCCTATCCGAGGAGGACGGGTTGCCCAGTTCCAGCTCGCTCCCACCCTTACACCGCCGTCCTCAGGCGTGAGCAGCAGCCCGGCTGGTGCGTCGACAATGTCGGCAAGCGCTTTGATTACCCGTTCGGCCAAGGGCGGCGCATCCGGCGCGCTGCGACCAAGAGTGTCGGCGAAGCGCAGCCACTCGGTCCGATAATCGTAACGATGTTCGAACAGGTGCTTGGCCGCCTTCACCTTCAGCCAGCCACGCGCGCGTGGAGAGGGCAGCAGCACGATCGCGGCGACGGTCATCCCGGCCAACGCCAGCACGGCCAAGGCCCGGGTCCAGTGCCAGCTGCTGTCCTCCAGCACGGTGGCGAGGGACGCCATCAGCACGAAGTAGGAGCAGATCGCGAGCAGGGAGAGCGACTGGAAGGTCGCCGCCCGCGAAAGCCGCACTCGCCAGCCCTCGCTCTGCTGCATGCCAAGCGCGAACAGCGGCGCCGTGAGCGCAATAAAGGCGCCGCGCGCATCGTACAGGCTGCCGGTCGCGGCCCGGTTTAGATAAGCCAGCGTATAAAGGTTGAGGTCGTAAACCCACGTCAGCGCCAGTGCCAACATGACCAGCCGAATGGACGTTCGGCTCGCGGGAGCCGCCTGGCCATAAAGGTTATGCACCAGGACCAGCGCTCCGCCTGTCGCAGCCAGGCGCAAGATTGAACTGGTGGCTGTCAGGATCTTCGGCTGGATGGTTTCCGGGGTCAGTAGCGGGAGCAGGCCGACAATGAACTGCAGCCCCAACACCGCGGCTACAGCGAAGTAGACCAGTCGGACGCCGTGAAGATGATAGCCTTCATCGCGCGCGGCCGCGGCCAGCGAATAAAGCAGTCCAACCCACAGCAGATTGCGAGCGGTCTCGGCATGGTCGGTCAACATGCCATGCGGCTGGATGGCTCCCAGCCACGCCCAAGCCGTCGTCATCAGCAGTCCAGCCAGCAACAATCGCTGCGCCGGCGCCCGCACCCCTACGCGCAACTGCCAGATCAGCAGAGTGGCGAACAGCAGCGCCGCGAGCGCATGGCTCCAGAAGGACAGCAGCGCGCTCACGTAAAGCCGCCAAGTGTCAGGTCAGCCGACATGCTCCGCACTGTCGGTGGAATTTACAAACATACTGCTAACGGCGAGCAGCGTTGGCTTGCCTGACCTTACTTCTTCAGGACGTCCATCGCCGCAACGGTCATCGCCTCGGCTGCCGTGCTGATCACCGCTTCAGCTTCCGGAGCCCAGAAGGGCGAGTGAAGCGAAGGCAGCTTGGCCGCATCGCCATTCGCCGCCTGCCATTGCTTGGCCGGCACTCCGCCGACCCAGAAGATCAGGCTTTCGATGCTCTTGTCGGCCAGCCAGAAGCGGCTGAAATCTTCGCCGCCCATCACCGCCGGCACCCTCTTCACGCGCTCGGAGCCGAAGTTGGCGGTGAACAGCTCCAGCGCGCGGCTAGACAGCTTCTCCGTATTGAAGGTCGCTGGCGTGAACATCTCCTCGCGCACGGTAACTACCGGCATGCGGTCGTCCGGCATGCCGGATGCGATTGCCTCGCCCCGGGCGATCCGGCGAATGCCGTCGAGCAGCAGCTTGCGTACTTCCGGCGTGTAGCTGCGCACGGTCAGCTGCAGCCGAGCCTCGTCGGAGATGATGTTGTGCTTGGCCCCTGCCTGGAAGCTGCCGACAGTGACGACCGCCGGATCGGCTGGATTATTCTCCCGGCTGACCAGCGTTTGCAGGGTGCTGACAATTCGGCTGGCTAGAACAATCGGGTCCTTGGTGGTCTGCGGATAGGCCCCGTGTCCGCCGACGCCCTTCACCGTGATGTCCACGCTGTCCACGTTGGCCAGGGCATAGCCCGTCGTGACCCCGATGACGCCGGCCGCAAGCCCAGCACTGTCGTGAAAAGCCATCACCGCCGAGGGCTTGGGAAAGCGCTGGTAGAGCCCGTCGTCGAGCATCGCCTTCGCGCCCTCGCCCGTCTCTTCCCCCGGCTGCAGGATCATCACCAGCGTTCCGGACCACTGTCCTTTCAGCGCGGCCAGTCGTCGCGCCGCCCCAATGAATGCCGTCATATGGGTGTCGTGACCGCAGGCGTGCATCACGCCCGTCTCCACTCCCGACCGAGCCGTCGCACGCACCTTGGATGAGAACGGCAGCCCGGTTTGCTCAACCACCGGCAGCCCGTCCATGTCGGCTCGAACAAGCAGGACCGGCCCCGCGCCATTCTCCATCACGGCAACGACGCCCGTCTTGCCAACCTTTTCCGTCACCTTGAAGCCGAGCTTGCGAAGTTCCGGCGCCAGCCGTGCCGCCGTCTTCACTTCCGCCATCGACAGCTCGGGCGAAGCATGAAGCTCGCGATAGAGGCTCATCAGCTGCGGCATGTCGGCGGCGACCCCCTCGCGAACCGTCGCGGCCGAGACCGGAGTTGCGAGCAATGCGGCGGTAGCAAGCAGAAGCTTCTTCATGCGGGTTCTTTCGTTAGGAAGCAGGCACCAGTTCGAGCACGTCGACCAGGCTTTCAAATCGAGGGAAAGGCATCACAAGCCGCCAACGGTTCTCGCCGATGCGCTCAACATAGCCGGCCACGTCTCGATCGCGGTCAGTGCCGTACTGCATCGCCCGCGCTTCATCGCCGAGCACTAGCGTGCCGAGGAAGACCTGCCGCAGCTGGTCGTTCGGGAAGATCAGCCCGACCTGCCGCTGCGAGCCGGTCAGCTTGGCGAACCCCTGCAGGTCGCGCTCCTGTTGGATGCGGCAGGAGAAGGGCTGATAGGCGACGAAGTCGAGCTGGCCCTCTGACCTCGCCCCGAGTTTGATCATCCGGCATCGATACCGGCCGTTGGGTATCGCCACCCCGCCGATCGCCGCATCCGGCTGCAGCAGCGCGCCTTCGGCCGCAATCCGCCGGGCGTGCCCTGCTCGATTTGCCTGGCGCAGCGCCTGAACCCAAGCTCCGCGCCAATTGCGCAGCCGCTCGCGGTCACTGCCTGTCACTACCTGCCGCCAATCGCGGACGGCCGGTGCACTCGCGGTTGGCTGCGGCACGCTTGCGCAGGAGGCAAGCGGAAGAAGTGCGGCGATAAGCAACAGGTTACGCATGGTGCGCCAGCCTATTGCGCCGTCCAGCCTCCGTCCATCGACAAGTTCGCGCCGGTGATCGAACCCGCTTCCGGGCGGCACAGGTACAAGGCCAGGCTCGCCACTTCGACCGGTTCCACGAACCGCTTGGTCGGCTGAGCGGCGAGCAGCACGTCGTTCATCACCTGCTCCCGCGTCAGTCCCCGCGCTTTCATCGTATCGGGTATCTGGTTCTCGACCAGTGTCGTCCACACATAGCCCGGCGAAATGCAGTTGGCGGTGACGCCATCCCGTGATGCCTCGAGTGCGACCGCCTTGGTGAAGCCCGCCACACCGTGCTTGGCCGCGACATAGGGCGCCTTGTTGGGCGAGGCGACCAGGCTGTGGGCGCTGGCCGTGTTGATGATCCGCCCCCACCCGCGCTGGCGCATGGAAGGCAGGCACAGCCGCGTTGTATGGAACACGGCCGAAAGGTTGACCGCAATGATCGCGTCCCACTTCTCGGGTGGAAACTCATCCACGGGAGCGACGTGCTGGATGCCGGCATTGTTGACCAGAATGGACGGGCTGCCGAGCTCGTTGGTGCAGTTCGCCACCATCTCGTCGATCGCGTCAGGCTTCGACAGGTCGGCGTCCGAGTAGCCGGCGCAGTCGCCGCTCAGCTGTGCCAGCTCGTCCTGGATGGCCGCGATCTCCGCCTGGTCGCCGAACCCGTTCAGCATGACCCGTGCTCCCTCTGCAGCCAAGGCTCGAGCAATGGCTAGGCCAATGCCCGAAGTTGAACCCGTGACCAGCGCGACCTTATCCTTGAGCAGCATGCGTTTCCCTTTCCGGCAGTTGGCCCGCGCTACGACGAGGAAAGCGGCAAGTGCAACCGTTACGGCTCGCGAAGCATTTGGCGGGTACGAAGGAGAATATGGATGCGGTTGGGCCCCGGGAGTGACGACGACTTCATCGACCGTACCGGTCAGTCCGGCGGCAGCCCGCTGCTGGGTGGCGGAGGCCTCGGTCTCCTGCTGCCCTTGATCGCGAGCCGGTTCGGGTTCGTCGGCATTCTGGTGCTCCTGCTCGGCTATTGCGCGCTCTCAAGCCTAGGCGGTGGTGGCGGCCTGTTGGGAGGCGGAGGTTCCACCACACAGCAAGGCTCCGCGGGGCAGTCTCGGCTGGACCCTGAAACGGCGCAATTCTTGCCCGCCGTGCTGTCGAACACCGATGCAGTCTGGACCGAGTTCTTCCGTCAGCGTGGCACCACGTATCGCGAACCCGAATTAGTGGCTTACACCGGTGGCACTTCTACTGCGTGCGGCACCGGGCAAGCGGCCATGGGTCCGTTCTATTGCCCCGGTGACCAGCGCATCTATATCGATCCGCAGTTCTTCAATGAGCTGAAGACCCGCTTCGGTGCGTCCGGCGATTTCGCCAACGCCTACGTGATCGCTCATGAGGTAGGCCATCACATCCAGAATCTCGAAGGCACCCTGGATCGGGCAAGCGCTACTCAAGCCCGTGCCGGTGAGGCGGCGGGCAATCAGGTGCAGGTCGGCGTCGAGCTTCAGGCCGACTGCTACGCGGGCGTATGGGCCGCGAACGCCAAGGCTCCCGACGGAACCCGAGCGTTGGACAACGGTGACATTCAGGAGGGGCTACGCGCGGCCGAAGCCATTGGCGACGACACGCTTCAGCGCAAGACCCAGGGCCGCGTCGTACCGGAGAGCTTCACCCACGGCACCTCCGCCCAGCGGATGGAGGCGCTGCAGCGCGGGCTGAGCACGGGCAATCCGTCGGCGTGTAACTACAGCAGGGTTTGAGCGCGATAAGGAGAGGCTATCAGATCCGTACCAGCATCTTGCCAGTGTTCGCGCCGGTGAACAGGCCGAGGAACGCCTCAGGCGTCTTCTCCAGTCCCTCCATCACCGTGTCCCGGCTCTTGACCTGACCGCTCGCTATCCACGGGCCCATTTCACCATAGAACTCGGCGTTGCGTGCAAGATAGTCCGTGTAGATGAAGCC
>CADCWB010000194.1 GCA_902806295.1 uncultured Sphingomonas sp.
ATGGTTTTCACCGCCCACTCGTCGAAGCTGAGAGTGTCGTTGCCATTCTTGTCGAGCTTGGCGAACGCTTTCCGGCGCGGCGCGAACATCTCCTCGCCCTCGACACGGCCGTTCTTGTTCTTGTCGTTGCGGCTGAAGCGCTTCTCCTCGCGCGACTTCGGAGTCGCCTCCGGTGCACGCGCGCTCGCTTGCGGAAGTGACAGCAAAGGCGGGGCGGTATCGCCCGCCCGAGCGGGAGGCGCCGGGGGAATTGTTGGCTCCTGCGCCCTACCCTGCCACGGCAGGAAGGCACTCGTAAGCATCAAAAAACCAGCCACCGCTCCGGCCAAGGAAACGTCCCATCGGGATTCTTTCGCTTGTCTCAGAGATTCGGCACGCGCTTGATCGCGGGCCGAAACGATCGTGTCAACGACCGGTGAGGCGATGCCGCAAGATGGTCCATGACCGTGCCGGCGTGGCCTCACTTTCCAACGGCAGCCCGCGGGCCGCATCGCGCCAAGCAAGGGCCGCAAGCATGGTCAATGGGCGTAGCTTGCGCGGTGATACCGATAGCTTCACTCCCTCCGGAAGCGGTCGCCCCATACGGCGGGCGAGATCGACCTGAGACCACAGGCGCCCGGCCTGTAGCTCCGGCGGCATGTTGGTCAGCAGTCGTCCGGCCAGGGTGAACAGCCGTTGCCCCCGCAGGTCCAAGGTCTTTTCGTCGGGCGTGGGTTGCGGCAAGGCGGCCCACCCCTCTTCAAGCCCAGCCAACTCGGACCCGCTGATCCCTCGGCTCAGCAGCTCGTCGGCCGCGGCCCGCAAGCGCGGCTCGGCTGGGGCAGGCGCGGTGTCCAGCCGCTCCAATGCCTCGCGCCACCAAGCCAGCTTGATCGCCGCAAGCGCTGGCTGGCTGGCCGAAGTGACCACGTCTCCGAACGCGTCGTCAATCCCGAACAGGGCGTCGAACGCTCCTCGCAACTCGACCGGCCAATGCAGCCGGACAAGGTCGCGGTCGCGCATGGGCCTATCGGTAGCAGACAGCCTTGGCGGCCTTGACCACATTCTCCGCCTTGATCAGCGCCAGCTTTTCCAGGTTGGCGGCATAAGGCAGTGGCACGTCTTCGTCGGTCACACGCAGCACCGGCGCATCGAGGTCGTCGAAGCCCTGCTCCATGCACAATGCGATGATCTCGGAGGATATCGAGCACGTCGGCCAGCCCTCCTCCACTACGACCAACCGATTGGTCTTGGCGAGCGAAGTCAGCACGGCTTGCTTGTCAAGAGGACGCAGCGTGCGCAGGTCTATCACCTCCGCGTCAATGCCCTCGCCGGCCAGCGTGTCCGCTGCCTCCAGCGCGACGCCGACGCCGATTGAGTAGCTGACCAGCGTTACGTCCTTGCCCGCTCGCATGGTCCGGGCCTTGCCGATCGGCAGCACCCAATCCGGCACCTGCGGCACGTCGAACTGATGACCGTAGAGCAGCTCGTTTTCCAGAAACACGACCGGATCTTCGGAACGGATCGCCGCCTTGAGCAAGCCCTTGGCGTCGGCCGCGTCGTAAGGCGTGATCACTACCAGACCGGGCACGCTGGCGTACCATGGCGCGTAGTTCTGGCTATGTTGAGCCGCGACCCGGCTGGCCGCTCCATTGGGGCCGCGAAACACGATTGGGCAGCGCATCTGGCCGCCCGACATATAGTTGGTCTTGGCGGCCGAGTTGATGATGTGATCGATCGCCTGCATCGCGAAGTTGAAGGTCATGAACTCGATGATCGGCTTCAGGCCGCCCATCGCCGCACCGGTCCCAAGGCCAGCGAAACCGTATTCGGTGATCGGGGTATCGACGACGCGCTTGGGTCCGAACTCCTCTAGCAGGCCCTGCGTGACCTTGTAGGCGCCCTGATATTGCGCGACCTCCTCGCCGATCACAAACACCCGCTCGTCGCGGCGCATCTCCTCCGCCATCGCATCGCGCAGAGCCTCGCGAACCGAAGTCGCCTGCAGGGCAGTGCCGGCCGGCACTTCGGGATCGGCCGGGCGAGCCGCAGAGGTCAGCTGGGCCGTGCCGGTCTCCGGCTGCTGCTGCTGCTTGGGCAGTTCGACCGGCGATGCCTGGGTCTGCTGGTCGGATGGGGTTGGGGGAGAACCAACCTCCGCTCGCCCTGAGCTTGTCGAAAGGCTGTCCTTTGGCTTGTCGTTGCTGGAAGGGGCAGGCGGTGCTTCGACAGGCTCAGCACTGCGGCTATCTTGAGGTGCCCCCTCCCCCTCACCACCCATCAGCGCGATGGCCGTTCCGACCTTTACGCCGTCCGTGCCCTCCGGCACCAGAATCTTCGCGATCACGCCCTCATCGACGGCCTCGAACTCCATGGTCGCCTTGTCGGTCTCGATCTCGGCCAGGATGTCGCCCGATTTCACTTCGTCGCCTTCCTTGACGAGCCATTTGGCGAGTGTGCCCTCCTCCATGGTGGGCGACAGCGCCGGCATCTTCAGCTCGACCCCCATCAGTAGCGCTCCACCAGCACGTCGGTGTAGAGTTCGGTCGCGTCCGGCTCCGGCGCTTCCTCGGCGTATTTGGCCGCTTCGACCACGACGTCCTTGATCTCCTTGTCGATTTCCTTGAGCTCATTCTCACCGACCCCCAGCGCAGCCAGATCGGCCGCGGCGCGGGTGATCGGGTCCTGGTTCTCGCGATAGTTCTGCACTTCCTCGCGGGTGCGGTACTTGGCGGGATCGCTCATCGAGTGGCCGCGATAACGGTAGGTCTTCAGCTCAAGGATGATCGGCCCCTTGCCGCTGCGGGTCCATTCGAGCGCTTCCTGCGCCGCGCCGCGCACCGCCAGCACGTCCATGCCGTCGACCTGGATACCCGGTATGCGGAAGCTCTCGCCCCGCTTGTAGAAGTCGGGCTCCGACGCCGAGCGTTCGACGCTCGTGCCCATCGCATAATGATTGTTCTCGATCGCGTAGATCACCGGCAGCTTCCACAGCTCGGCCATGTTAAAGCTCTCGTAGACCTGCCCCTGGTTGGCCGCGCCGTCGCCGAAGTAGCTCAGGCACACCCCGCCGTCGGCACTATATTGATGCTTGAACGCGAGGCCGGTGCCGAGGCTCACCTGCGCTCCGACGATGCCGTGGCCGCCGTAGAAACCATGCTCGACCGAGAACATGTGCATGGAGCCGCCCTTGCCCTTGCTGATCCCGGCTGCACGGCCGGTCAGCTCGGCCATGATCACCTTGGGATCGATACCGTAGGCCAACATGTGGCCATGGTCGCGATAGCCGGTGATGACGCTGTCCTTGCCGACCGTCATGGCGCTCTGCAGCCCGACCGCGACCGCTTCCTGCCCGATATACAGGTGGCAAAAGCCGCCGATCAGCCCCAGCCCATACAACTGCCCCGCCCGCTCCTCGAAGCGGCGGATCAGCAGCATCTGCCGATAGAAACCGAGCAGATCCTCCTTGCTCGGCTGATAGCGCTCCGGCTCGCGCGGTCGCTCGCGGTTGGATGTCGGCGGAGCCGCTTCGCTAGCAGCTTGGAGCTTGGCGGAACGCGCCACGGGCAAACCTCATCTAATCAGGATTGCCGCGTCTATAGGAGCGCTGGGCGGGAGCGGCAATCAGGGTCGAGGGGATAAACCCGTCAGTCTTCTAGCGGGACGATGACCTCGTCGGGACGGATCAGCCCGAGGTCGCGGCGGACCAGTTCGTCGGCGATGTCCGGATCGGCCTTGCGCGGGTCGAGCAGCACGGAGCGGTGCTTCAGCCGATTGCGCTCGCCGTCCAGTTGCGCCAGCTCGACCTTGCGGGTTTCGAGATCGCGATGGTAGCCGCCCAGCGCCAGCAGCCCGTTGGGCCCGGCCACCGCATGCCCGGCGAAGGTGCCGATGATCACCAGCGCCAGCGCCGGCAGCGCAGCGCGGCGGATCAGCCCCAAGCTCTTTTGTGCGCCCCTTCCCATATCGGCACAGAATCAGAATTCGCCGGCCAGCGCAAGCGGTTGGTTACGCTATCGTAAAGAAAACGGCAGTTCGGTGGAGTTCCGAGGAAAAAAGGCCTCGGCGAAACCACGCCCGCCGAGGCCAGGTCCTTCAAAGGGGTGTCCACCCGCGATATTGGAAGATCTTTGCGTGCTCCGCCAGGATCTCGGGTCCGCGGGTGGACCAACTCTACTTAGCCCTGTCCCGACGCTCAGCAAAGAGGCAGTCACAAATAACATTGATCGTGCGGGCACTTTCGGCGGACGTGCAACTTTCTTCCAATATAGGGTAAAGGCGAAGCATGGACGCGACCGACCGCAAGATCCTCGCCATCCTGCAGGAGAACGCCGATCAGCCGGTGGCGGAGGTGGCGAGCGCGGTCGGCCTGTCCCCGACCCCCTGCTGGCGCCGAATCCAGAAGTTGCGCGCCGCCGGGATCATCCAGCGCACGGTCGCTCTGGTCGATCCGAAGACGATCGGGCTGGACCTCAACGTGTTCGTTGGCATCGAGGCGCGCGACCATAGCCCGGACTGGTTGCGCCGGTTCACGGACACGGTGTCCGCCATGGCGGAGGTGATGGGCATTTACCGGATGGCGGGGGAGGTAGACTACATGCTCCGCGTTGCCGTCCGCGACATGGCGCATTTCGACGACTTCTACCGCCGGTTGATCGAGGCGGTGCCGCTGAAAAACGTCACGAGCCACTTCGCCATGGAGCGGGTCAAGTACACCACCGCCTACCCGGTGACTTGAGCGCCCGCCGCCCCACTTGGGTTTGCCGGCGATTGCTGGTAGGCGCGCGGCCATGCTGACCATCAATGGAATTACTGTGCGCCTTGGCGGGCGGACGATCCTCGAACGCGCAACCGCCGCGATCCGGCCGCGCAGCCGCGTCGGGCTGATCGGCCGCAACGGCGCGGGCAAGTCGACGTTGATGAAGGTCATGATCGGACAGCTCGAGCCAGACGGAGGCGAGATCGCCATGCCGCGCCGGACCCGGCTGGGCTACATCGCGCAGGAAGCGCCCAGCGGCCTCACCACCCCGTTCGAAGCGGTGCTCGCCGCCGACGAGGAGCGGGCGGAGCTGATGCACGAGGCCGAAAGCTGCACCGACATGCACCGGCTGGGCGACGTGCATGACCGGCTGCTGGCCATCGACGCCTATGCCGCCCCCGCCCGCGCCGCCCAGATCCTGCTCGGCCTGGGCTTCGACGAGGAGATGCAGGGGCATCCGCTCGACAGCTATTCGGGCGGCTGGAAGATGCGCGTTGCGCTCGCCGCCCTGCTGTTCTCGGCGCCGGACGTGCTGCTGCTGGACGAGCCGTCGAACCACCTCGACCTGGAAGCGACCTTGTGGCTCGAGAACTTCCTCAAGAGCTATGCCGGAACGCTGGTGGTGATCAGCCATGAGCGCGACCTGCTCAACAATGTGGTGGATACCATCCTCCACCTCGAAGGCGGCAAGATCACCAGCTACACCGGCGGCTACGACGATTTCGAGCGGCAACGGGCCGAGCGCGTGGCGCAGTTGGCGGCGGCAAGGGCCTCGCAGGATGCGCAACGGGCGCGGCTGCAGGACTATATCGCCCGCAACAGCGCCCGCGCCTCCACCGCCAAGCAGGCCCAGTCGCGGGCCAAGATGCTGGCCAAGATGCAGCCGATCGCGGCGCTGGCCGAGGATCCCAGCCTCAGCTTCGATTTCCCCAGCCCCACCGAGCTCAAGCCGCCGCTGATCACGCTGGAGATGGCGGCGGTCGGCTACACCGAGGCCAACCCGATCCTGCGCCGCCTCAACCTGCGCATCGATCCCGACGACCGCATCGCGCTGCTCGGCCGCAACGGCAACGGCAAGACCACGCTCGCCCGCCTGCTGGCGGCCCAGTTGGCGCCGATGGAGGGCGAGCTGCACGCCTCGGGCAAGATGAAGGTCGGCTACTTCACCCAGTACCAGGTGGAAGAGCTGCACGGTGAGGACACGCCGCTGCAGCATATGACCCGCGCGATGACCGGCAACACGCCCGGCGCCGTGCGGGCGCAGCTCGGCCGCTTTGGCTTCTCCGGGGACAAGGCGACCACTCCCGCGACCAAGCTGTCTGGTGGCGAGCGCGCGCGGCTCGCGCTGGCCTTG
>CADCWB010000195.1 GCA_902806295.1 uncultured Sphingomonas sp.
CGGTTCAGCATCACCTCGATCTGGAACTTCAGCCAGGCGGCGAGCACCTGCTTCAGGCTCATCACCCCCGGCGTGCGGGTCGCGTCCAGCACGTTGAGGTTCAGCGGAAACCGCACCTCCAGCTCGGTCAGCCGGTAGAGGCTCTCCAGCAGCAGCTGCGGATCGACCGTGCGGCTGCGCTCGCTCCGGCGCTTGGAGGAGTTTGAGATCGGCAAGGAGCGCGCGGCGCTGGTCAAGGAACGGGCCCAGCTGCAGAAGCTGCTCGATCAGCCGCGGGAGCGCTGGAAGAAGCTCAAGAAAGACCTGGCGGCGGTCAGGGAGAAGTTCGGCGACGAGCGGCGGACGCGGATCGAGGAAGGCTCCGGCAGCCGGGCCGAAATCGACTGGTCGGCAATGATCGAGAAGGAGCCGATCACCGTGATCCTGTCCCAGCGCGGGTGGATTCGGGCGCTGCGCGGGCACGTCGCGCTGGACGACAAGGAAACGCTGAAGTTCCGCGAGGGCGACGCGCTGCAATTGGCGTTTCATGCGCAGACCACCGACCGGCTGCTGCTCGTGGCCGAGAACGGGCGGGTGTACACGCTGGGCGGCGACAAGCTGCCGGGCGGGCGCGGCTTTGGGGAGCCGGTGCGGCTGTCGATCGACCTGCCGGGCGAGGTGGAGATCGCCGGGCTGTTCGTGGTCCGGCCGGAGATGAAGCTGCTGGTCGCCAGCTCCGACGGGCGCGGGTTCGTGACCAGCGGTGAAGCGGTGCTGGCCGAAACGCGCAAGGGCAAGCAGCTGCTGAACCTGCGCGAGGGCGCCAAGCTCAGCGCACTGAAGCCGGTGCCGCCCGAGGCCGATGCGGTGGCAGTGCTGGGCGAGAACCGGAGGCTGCTGCTGTTCATGCTAAGCGAGCTGCCCGAGATGGGCCGCGGCGCGGGCGTCCAGCTGCAGCGTTATCGCGACGGCGGGCTGGCGGACGTCACGGTGCTCAGGCTGGCCGATGGGCTCAGCTGGAGCATGGGCGGCGACAGCGGGCGAACCCGGACCGAAGCCGACCTGACGCCGTGGCGCGCGATCCGCGGGGCGAGCGGGCGGATGGCGCCGAACGGCTTTCCGCGAAGCAACCGCTTCTCTTCCTGACTAATTGCGGTAACTTCCCATTCAGAGCCGGTGCGACTCGACGCATTGGCTGGGGGAGTTTTCATCATGCGCACCGCAATCCTGCTCGGCACCGCTGCCGCCATCGTCCTGACTGGAACCGCCTTGGCCCAGACCGCCGCACCCGCCGTTCCGCTGATTCCGCGTGAGGCCCTGTTCGGCAACCCGAGCAAGACCGCCGGGCGCATCTCGCCCGACGGCAAGTGGCTGAGCTGGATCGCGCCGCGCGACGGAGTGCTCAACATCTGGGTGGCGCCGGCCGGGAATCCAGGCGCGGCCAAGGCGATCACGGCCGAGAAGGTCCGCCCGATCCGCAGCTACTTCTGGTCGCCCGACAGTTCCATGTTGCTCTACACCAACGACAAGGGCGGGGATGAGAACTTCCTGCTGTACGGCGTGGATGTGGCCAGCGGTGCCGAGCGCTCCCTGACCCCGTTCGAGAAGGTGCGAGTGCAGGTCCAGGGCGTCTCGCCGCTGGTGACCGACCGGATCCTGGTCGGCGTGAACAACCGCGATCCCAAGTGGCACGACGTGCACAGCCTGGACCTCAAGAGCGGCAAGCTGACCCCGGTGATGATCAACACGGGGGAATATGGCGGCTTCCTGACCGACAATAAGCTGGTGGTTCGCGGTGCCCTCAAGGCGCGCAAGGATGGCGGGCAGGATTTCTATCGGGTGGTGGACGGCAAGGCCGATGCGGCTCCGCTGGAGCAGATTCCCCTGGACGATTCCCTCAGCACCTCGCCTGCCGGTTATACGCTCGACGGGAAGACGCTCTATTGGGTCGACAGCCGCGGCCGCGACACGGCGGCGCTGATCGCGCAGGACGTCGCCACGGGCGCCAAGAAGGTGCTGGCTCAAAATGCCAAGGCCGACATCGGCGGCGCGCTGACCAACCCGCGGACCGGCGTCGTCGAGGCCTACGCCGTCAACTATCTCAAGAATGAGTGGACGCCGATCGGCAGCGCCGTTGCGGCCGACCTCAAGTTCCTGAAGAGCCAATTGCCGGGTGAGTTGGCGGTGACCAGCCGAACGCTGGCCGACGACAAGTGGACGGTGGCCGTCTCCAGCTCCAGCCAGCCGAGCGCGACCTACCTCTACGATCGCAAGGCGCGGACCGTGACCAAGCTGTTCGACAGCCGGCCGGAGCTCGCCGGTGCGCCACTGGCGGCGATGCTGCCGGTCGAGATCAAGTCGCGGGACGGGCTGACGCTGCCCTCCTATCTTACCCTGCCGGCGGGCAGCGATGCCGACGGCGATGGCAAGCCGAACCGGCCGGTGCCGCTGGTGCTGGTGGTCCATGGCGGCCCCTGGTCGCGCGACGCCTACGGCTTCAATGGGTCGCACCAGTGGCTGGCGAACCGCGGCTATGCCGTGCTGTCCGTCAACTTCCGGGCCTCCACCGGCTTCGGCAAGCAGTTCCTCGCGTCCGGCAACCAGCAATGGGGGCTGAAGATGCACGACGACTTGCTCGACGCGGTCGATTGGGCGGTCGAGCGCGGGGTGACGACGCCCGACAAGGTGGCGATCATGGGCGGCAGCTATGGTGGCTATGCGACGCTCGCGGGGATGGCGTTCACTCCCGACAAGTTCGCCTGCGGCGTATCGATCGTTGGGCCTTCGAACCTGCAGACTCTGCTCAAGACCATCCCGGCCTATTGGGAGTCGATCCGCGCCCAGTTCCACCAGCGGATGGGCGATCCGACCACGGCTGAAGGACGCAAGTTCCTCGACAGCGTGTCGCCCCTCTACAAGGCAGGCAACATCAAGAAGCCGCTGCTGATCGGCCAGGGCGCCAACGATCCGCGCGTCAATCGGGCGGAGAGCGAGCAGATCGTCGAGGCGATGCGGGCGAAGAACATTCCGGTGACCTATGTCGTGTTCCCGGACGAGGGGCATGGCTTTGCGCGGCCGGTGAACAGCATCGCGTTCAACGCGGTGGCCGAGAACTTCCTCAGCCAATGCCTAGGCGGCCAGGCCGAACCGATCGGCGACACGCTGGCCAAGTCGACGGCCCAGGTGCCGCATGGCGCCGAGTTCGCTCCGGGACTGCAGGCCGCGCTGAGGAAGTGAGCTGCGAACTTGCTGCTAGCCGCGCCCCAGCTCGGCCAGCAGCCATTCGCGAAAGCGCTTGATCTTGGGCACATTGCGCCGCTCGGGCACGGTGACGAACCAATAGGCGTAACCAGCGCTGGAGGTCTGGGCGAAGGGCTGCACCAGCCGTCCGGAGGCGAGGTCGCCGCGCCACAGGAAGGGCGTCAGCAGCGCGAAGCCCTGCCCGGCCATGGCTGCGTGGCCCTCGTTCGCCTGACCATCGAGTCGGATGCCCCCGCGTTGGCTGCGCCCATCGAAGGCCAAGCCGGCGTCGGCGAACCAGATCTCCCACCATTCGTCCTGCGGCCCGATCAACGGCTGCTGCAGCAGATCGGCCGGCTGTAAGGCACGGCCCAGCCGTTGCTCCGCCTGCGCCAGGCACTCGGGCGTGGTCATCGGCGAGAAGTCGCTGCGCATCAGCAGTTGGCAGTCGAGCCCCGGCCAGTCGCCCCGCCCGGCCCGGATCGCCAGGTCGGCATCGCCGGCGCGCAGGTCGGCCAGGCGATTGTCGGTGGTCAGCCGGACGGCCAGATCGGGATGGGCGATCTGGAAGCCACCCAGCGTCCAGGCGAGCCATGTGTTGGCGAAGGTGTAGGTCGTGCTGACCGTCAGCAGCGCCTCATCCTCCGCCCGAATGCCCGCGAAAGCGGTTTCCATCACGTCGAAGGCCTGGGTCAGCGCCGGCACGAGTCGCTCACCTTGCGGAGTCAGCCGGACCCTCCCCTTTTCCCGCACGAACAGCGGTGCCCCCATCCGGTCTTCCAGCGCCTTGACCTGATAGGAGACGGCCGCCTGGGTCATGCCCAGCTCTCCCGCCGCCAGTGTGAAATTCTGGTGCCGCGCGGCCGCTTCAAAGACGCGGACGGCGGTAAGAGGCGGAAGCTGTCGCATCAGAGTAGATCATAAGCCTCCCTTATCAGATCTGTCGAGCGTTCGATTGGCGAAACGATCAGCAGCAGCCTAGGTGTTCTTCAGCGCCGGCGTTTTCGCCATCCCCAGAACCTCCGGGAACGCCGGCGCACCAGACAGGGAAGGAGCAATCGTCATGGCTTATGGCCTCAGCACCCGCTTGTTCGTCGAAGATGGACCGGAACTCACCGCGCGCAGGGCGCAGCAGCGCTCCAGCACGGCAGCTCACAACCTCCTGTGGCAGCAGCTGCGGCCCGATCAGCGGCTCCGGGTGATCGACCAGGTTCTGGACAAGGCCGCCTGAACGACACTCACTAGGAGAAGCATCATGCGTGATGAACTTTACGACCGCGATTACCAGGCCGGACGCGACGCCCTCCACGACGGCATCGACCGGCTGGTGCGCCGCGTCGCCCGCTTCGTTCGCGAGACCGGCGAGGCGCAGCATCGAGCGGAGTGGTCCGCGCCGTGGCGGCGCAAGGACGATCGCACGGGCCTCGCTTGAGAGGAGTCGCCTGACCACTCCGAATTGCACGCGGACGGCGCCTAGCCTATAGGCCTCCGCTCGCCCCGGCCGCTGGCGTCGAGCTTCGACTCCCGCAGGCCGGGGCGCAGTGTTTTTGCGCTTGGAGGTCGCTCATTCATGGCTCGCCGCCGCCAGATCTACGAAGGCAAGGCCAAGATCCTCTATGAGGGTCCGGAGCCAGGCACGCTGATCCAGTACTTCAAGGACGATGCGACCGCCTTCAACGCGCAAAAGCGCGGCACGATCAGTGGCAAGGGCGTCATCAACAATCGGATCAGCGAGCATATCTTCACGTCGCTGGCGACCATCGGCGTGCCAACCCACTTCATCCGTCGGCTGAACATGCGCGAGCAGCTGATCCGCCAGGTCGAGATCATCCCGGTCGAGGTGGTGGTCCGCAACGTCGCCGCCGGCTCCCTGTCCAAGCGCCTCGGCATCGAGGAGGGAACCCAGCTGCCGCGGACAATCATCGAATATTATTACAAGGACGATGCGCTGGGCGACCCGATGGTCGCCGACGAGCATATCGCCTGCTTCGGCTGGGCCAGCCAGGACGAGATGAACGACATCGCCGACATGGCAATACGCGTGAACGACTTCATGGCCGGCCTGTTCGCGGCGATCGGCATCCGACTGATCGACTTCAAGCTGGAGTTTGGCCGGGTGTGGGAGAATGACTTTCCCCGCGTGATCCTGGCCGACGAGATCAGCCCCGACGGCTGCCGCTTGTGGGACATGAAGACCGGCGAGAAGCTCGACAAGGACCGCTTCCGCCAGAGCCTCGGCGGGGAGGCCGAAGCCTACCAGGAAGTCGCCCGCCGGCTCGGTCTGCTTCAGGCTGAGGAGTTCGCGGTTTTGGACTTGGACAGCCACCGCAAGAAAAAGGGGCTGTAGAAGGTAAGAAGACTGGGATTTCACACGAAGGCATGCCTTGCGTTGGTGCCACTTCCGCCGCCCTCGTCATTGCGAGCGCAGCGAAGCAATCCAGTTTCTTCTCTAACCGTCGCTCAAAAGAACACTGGATTGCTTCGTCGCTCCGCTCCTCGCAATGACGGCGGTGAGATGCCTCTCCCCCGCGCCCGCATTGTCACACTGAACGCTGCCCTTGGGCCGCTGGACTATCGCGTGCCGGCGGAGATGGACGTAGAGCCGGGAAGCATCGTCGTGGCTCCACTCGGCCCGCGGCAGCTTATCGGCGTCGCGTGGGAAGCCGATCGGCTGCCGACGGAGGAGGTCGCCGACAATCGGCTGCGGCCGCTCCTCTCGGTGCTGCCGATGCCGCCGATCAAGCCGGCCTTGCGGCGCTTGGTCGAGTGGACCGCCAACTATTATCTCGCGCCCCTGCCCGCGGTCCTGCGGATGGTGCTGCCGTCCTCGTCGGCGCTGGAGGGAGCGCGCCAGCTGATCGAATATCGCCCGACCGGCGAAGTGCCGGCGCGGCTGACCCCGCAGCGGACGCAGGCTCTGGAGCGGCTCGCAGGTCGGCAGGGCACGATCCGCGAGCTCGCGGACCACGCGGCCGTCAGCGACACCGTCCTGCGTGGGCTGGTGAACGCCGGTGCCTTGGAAGCGGTGCAGGTGGAAGGCGACAAGCCGCTCAATTGCCCCGACCCGGATTTCGCCCCACCTCGGCTCAACGAGGAACAGCAGGCCGCAGCCCACAGCCTGACTGCGGCGGTCGGCCGCGGATTCGACCCGGTGCTGCTGGACGGAGTCACCGGCTCCGGCAAAACCGAGGTCTATTTCGAAGCGATCGCCGAATGCGCGCGGCGGGGCAAGCAGGCGCTGGTGCTATTGCCCGAGATCGCCTTGACCGAGCCCTTCCTGAAGCGCTTCGAGGCGCGCTTCGGGTGCGCGCCGGTGACTTGGCACTCCGGCCTTCGGTCGTCCCAGCGCCGCCGAGCCTTTCGCGGGATTGCCTCGGGCGAAGCCAAGGTGGTGGTCGGCGCCCGGTCCGCCCTGTTCCTGCCCTATGCCGAGCTCGGCCTGATCGTGGTCGACGAGGCGCACGAGCCGAGCTTCAAGCAGGAGGATGGCGTCCAGTATCATGCGCGTGACGTGGCGGTGA
>CADCWB010000196.1 GCA_902806295.1 uncultured Sphingomonas sp.
CCGGTTCGACAAACGAACAATCGCTTGCTTGAGGCTTGGGCCTGCCCCCGTGTAAGGACGGTTGCCAAGAAGCTGTCCTACCAGCATAAGACAGCGACCTGCCAGAGGATCGCAATGGATTACGAGAAGGCCCGCCGGGCGATGATCGACAGCCAGCTCCGTCCCGAAGCGGTGACGGACTCGCTGGTGATTGCCGCCATGGCAACCGTTCCGCGTGAGCAGTTCGTGCCCGAGCAGGTGCGGCCGTTGGCCTACATGGACCGGCCGGTGCCGCTTGGCGACGGCGCTTTCCTCACCCCACCTGCAACGCTCGGCCGCATGCTGACGGAGATCGAGGCGCGGTCAGGAGAGCGGGCGCTCGTGGTGGGGCCGGGCGGAGCTTACGCCGCAGCGGTGCTCGGCCGCATGGGCCTGGGAGTCCGCTCGGTCACCGAGGGCGACCTGACCCAGGGCTTGGCGGACGGCGGGCCTTACGATGTGATCGTCATCGACGGCGCCGTGGAGTTCATCCCCGAGCCGATCATCGCCCAGCTCGCCGAAGGAGGGCGCCTCGGCACCTGCCTGATGGAGAACGGAGTTCCTCGGCTGGTTATCGGCCGCCGGGCAGGCGACAGTTTCGGTCTCAAGTCATTCGCCGACGCGTCGGCCGCACCTTTGCCCGGATTCGCCCGGCCGCCGGCCTTCATCTTCTAGGAGCAGACCTCACGTGAAGCATCTTCTCGCCACCGCGGGGCTTGGCGCCCTGGTTCTGGCCGGGCCCGCCGGGGCCGACACGCTCCGCGAAGCGCTGGTTTCAACCTATCGGGCCAATCCGACGATCAATGCCCAGCGCGAGTCGCTGCGCTCGACGGACGCCAACGTGGCGATTGCCCGCGCCGGCGGACGGCCGCAGGTGGCGGCCACGGTCGGGCTCAACCGCGACCTCACCCGCTCGGGCGTGCTCGACACCGGGCGCAGTAAGGGACCGATCATCAATGGCGGCCTGGACCTGAGCGTGCCCCTGTTCCAGGGCGGCCGGGTTCGCAACTCTATCGCGGCTGCGCGCACCCGGGTCGAAGCCGGACGGGCGACGCTGCGGGCGGTGGAAGGCGATGTCTTCACCGAGGCGACTGCCGCCTACATGGACGTGATCCGGGATCGTGCCATTGTCGAACTCAACCAGAACCAAATCCGGGTGCTCACCACGAACCTGGAGGCGACTCGCGACCGGTTCGACATCGGCGACGTCACCCGCACGGATGTAGCGCAATCTGAAGCCCGGCTGAGCCTGCAGCGTTCGTTCCTGGCGACCGCCCAGGCGCGAGCGGCCACCAGTGAGGAGAATTACCGCCGGGTCATCGGTCGCAGCCCTGATGCGCTGGCCCCGCCGCCGCCGCTGCCGCCGCTGCCGACCACACCGGAAGAGGCCGTCCGGATCGCGCTGGTCCAGAACCCGGATATCATTGCAACCGTCCGTCAGGCCGAAGCGGCTGGGCTGGACGTCCGTACCGTGCGCGCCGACCGCCTGCCGACGGTCTCGGGCGTGGTTTCGGGCGATTACGTCAACACCGTCAGCGGCAGCACAGGTACCGATTTCACCGGCGGCAGCATTCCGCGCGCCGGCACGCAGACCTCGATTGGGCTGAACACCCGCATTCCGCTCTACCAAGGCGGTCTCCCGTCCGCCCGCATCCGGCAGGCGCAGGCGATCCAGAGCCAGTTGATCGAGCAGACCATCGGCGTCGAACGCTCGGTGGTCGCGGCCGCGCGCTCCGCTTACGCGTCCTATCAGGCGGCGCAGCGGGCGATCGCGTCCAACCAAGTGGCGGTATCGGCCAACGAACTTGCGCTGGAGGGCGCTCGGGCCGAACGCAGCATCGGCACTCGGACCGTGCTCGAAGTGCTCAACGCCGAGCAGGAGCTATTGAACGCCCAGGTCGAGCTCGTCTCTGCCCGGCGCGATGCTTACGTCGCCGGCTTCCAACTGCTCAACGCCATGGGCCAGGCTGAGTCGGACGATCTGGGTCTTGAGGGCGGCGCCTTGTATGACCCGACCGGCAATTACCGCCGGGTATCGGGGCAGTGGAACGACTGGGCCGGCGAGCGGCTGCGGCCCCCGACCTCGACCCGCACGCCCACGGCGGCCGAGCAGCCGACAGGGGTGGTGACGCAGCCGCGTTAGGCATAAGGTCGCGTCCATGCAGGACCGCCAAGACCCGTCGATGGAAGATATCCTCGCCTCGATCAAGAAAGTGATCGCGGAGGAGAAGGAGCTGCGCGTGACCCCCGCGCGGGCTACGTCGCAGTTCGCTCCAGAGGCAGCAGCAGCAGAGCCGCACGAGGTGCTCGAGCTCGACGATCCGATGGTCGAGGACATGCAACTGCCCGAGCCCGATCTTGGACCGCCGCTCGTGTCGATGGACGCTGCCGAAGTTGCGCGGGAGAAGCTGGTCACCCTGCAGCAAGTCGCTGCGGCCGCTCCCCCGGCTCCTCAGGTCAACCCGCTGGAAGCCATGGTCCGAGAGATGCTCCGGCCAGTGCTCAAGGAGTGGCTCGACCAGCATCTGCCCGGGATCGTCGATGAGCATGTGAAGCGAGAGATCAGCCGCATCACCGGCCACGGCTTCTAGAGCTCGCCTCTTGCGCGGGCGGGCGGCGCTGCTACCCCTCGCAGCCATGATCAAGCTTAGCCTACTTGCCGCCGCCGCCCTGACCGCACTGGCCGTCCCGACCGCTGCGTCGGCCCGACCGATGAACGCCACCGACATGCACATGATGCGCCGCCTCGGCGCTCCTGCAGTCTCGCCGGACGGCAAGCTTGCGCTATTCACCATCTCGGACACCGACCTTGCCGCCAACAAGCGCAACAATCGGCTTTATACGCTGGACCTCACCCGCCGCAGCGCGGCTCCGGTGCTGCTGGCAGGAGCGGACGGCGGACATGATGCCGTGTTCGGTCCGGACGGAGCGCTCTACTTTCTCAAGGCCGTGGGTGAGCGCGATCAGCTGCACCGGATGCCGTTGGGCGGCACGGCCGTCGCGATCAGCGACTTCGGCGCGGACATTTCGGGGTTCAAGATCGCGCCCACCGGCGATCGGGTGCTGGTCTGGGCCGACCGTCCCGACTGCCCGGACCTGGCGTGCGCCGCGACCACCCTCCCGGCCAAGCCGGCGGGATCGGGCCGGGTTTACGACCAGCTGTTCGTCCGGCATTGGGACACGTGGGCTGAGCCCGGCGTGCGCAATCGCATCTACACCTATCCGCTGCAGGGCGGCCGGCTGACCGGCGGCGGTGTGCGGGTCACCGGCGCGCTGGTCGGCGACACGCCGTCCAAGCCGTTCGGCGGTGGCGAGGAGATCGACTGGTCCCGCGACGGCCGGACGGTGTTCTTCGCCTTGCGTGAGGCGGGCCGGATCGAGCCGACCTCGACCAATCTCGACGTATTCGCCGCCCCTGCGGATGGCGGCGCCGAACCGACCAACCTGACGCCGGAGAATGACGGTACGGACACGCTGCCGACGGTGTCGCCTGACGGCCGCACATTGGCCTACGTCTCGATGGCGCGAGCCGGGTACGAAGCGGATCGCCAGGTGCTGATGCTGCGCGACCTGTCCTCCGGGCGGTTGCGCGCACTCACCCAGGGCTGGGATCGCTCAGTCGGCTCGATCGAGTGGGCACCCGATGGGCGCTCGATCCTGGTCACCGCCGACGATACCCTCGAAGCGCCGGTGTTCCGCGTCGATAGCGCGAACGGCCGGGTCAGCCGCCTGACGGCCGAAGGACATGCGGGCAACGTCCACGCGCTGCCGGGCGGAGCGGTGCTGTTCACCTCCAACAGCGTCATGGCGCCCGACGATCTCTACTTGCTGCGCGGCAAGGCCAAGCCGGTCCAACTCACCGCCGTGAACAAGGCACTGCTGTCCGAGCTGGACCCGGTTTCACTGGAGCGCTTCAGCTTTGCCGGAGCGAATGGCGACAAGGTGTGGGGCATCAAGGTCAAGCCAACCGGCGCCCGGCTTGCCGCCGCTGCCAAGCTGCCGATCGCCTTCGTCGTTCATGGTGGGCCGCAAGGCAGCTTCGGCAATGCCTGGTCCTATCGTTGGAACCCGCGGGTATTCGCCAGCGGCGGCTACGGCGTGGTCAGCGTCGATTTCCACGGCTCCACCGGCTATGGCCAGGCCTTCACCGACTCCATCCGCAACGATTGGGGCGGCAAGCCGCTCGAGGACCTCCAAAAGGGCCTCGCCTTCGCAACCGCGCAGGATGCGCAACTCGACGCCGACAACGCCTGCGCCCTGGGCGCGAGCTATGGCGGCTACATGATGAACTGGATCGCCGGGCAATGGCCGGACCGGTTCAAGTGCCTGGTCCAGCATGACGGCGTGTTTGATGCGCGCGCCATGGCCTACGAAACGGAAGAATTATGGTTCGACGAGTGGGAACATGGCGGCAAGGCCTATTTCGAAGACCCCGCGGCCTTTGAACGCTGGAACCCGGTCAATCATGTGACCAAGTGGAAGACCCCAATGCTGGTGATCACTGGCGAGAAGGACTTCCGCATCCCCTACACTCAAGGGCTTGCCTCCTTCACCGCGCTGCAGCGGCGCAACATCCCGTCGCGGCTGGTCGTGTTCCCGGATGAGAACCATTGGGTGCTGAAGCCTAACAATTCGATCCAATGGTATTCCGAGGTGCAGGGCTGGCTGAATCGCTGGACGGGCACGCAGGGCCAATAGCTAGGCGGCAACCTCGGCCAGGAGCCGGTCGAGCAGCAGCCGTCCGGCGGGCGGCACCCGCAGCAGCCCCGGCCTGCGCTCGATCAGGCCAAGTTGCTGCAGCCTGACGACCGCACCCTCGTCGATCAGCGGTCGACCGAACCGCCCGGCGAGCGCGTCAGGGTCGATGCCCTCGGCCAGGCGCAGGCCCATGACCAGCGCCTCGGTCGCCGCTTCGTCCGAGGTCAGCACTTCCTCCTCGACCAGGCCGTGACCGTTTCGCGCGAGGCCCGAAAGGAAGTTCTCTGGCTTACGGTGGCGGACGGTGCGCATCCCCAGCCGACGGCCATGAGCGCCCGGACCGATGCCGGCGTAATCGCCATAGCGCCAGTAAATGAGGTTGTGCCGACTCTCCTCGCCGACACGCGCATGATTGCTGGTTTCGTAAGCCGGTAGGCCGGCGGCGTCGGTCAAACTGGCGGTCAGCTCGAACAGGTCGGCGGCTTCGTCGAGGTCGAGTGGCGTGAACTTGCCGGCTGTATGAAGCGCAGCGAACCGGGTGCCGGGCTCAATGGTCAGCTGGTAGAGCGAGAGGTGACCGGTGCCGAATGCTAGCGCCCGGCGCAGCATGGCTTCCCACACCACCGCGGTCTGGCCTGGCAAGGCATAGATCAAGTCGAAGCTTACCCGACCGAAATGGCGCTGGGCCGTGTCGAGCGCGGCCAAGCCCTCGGCTGCGGAATGAGCACGTCCAAGAAATGCCAGCGCTTGGTCGTCCAGTGACTGCAACCCGAGACTGACACGGTTGACGCCCGCTGCCGCGAGGTCGGCGAAACGTGCCGCCTCCACAGAACTTGGGTTGGCCTCCAGGGTGATCTCGATTTCATCACCGACCTGCCAAAACTCACCCGCGGCCTCGATGATCGCGCCGACCGTGCCTGGGTTCATCAATGACGGCGTGCCGCCGCCAAAGAAGATGCTGGTCAGCCGCTTGCCGGGCAGTAGCCGTGCTTCATGCGCAAGGTCGGCCAGCAGCGCCTGGCGCCAGACGGCTTGGTCGATGCTGTCGCGGACATGGCTGTTGAAGTCACAATAAGGACATTTGCTGACGCAGAATGGCCAATGGACATAGAGCGCCAAGCCGTCTTGCGGCGACACTTCGTTAACGCTTTGGGGGGCATTGTCCCGAGCCATGATCCGCGCGGCCCTTACCTGCTTGTCGCTGCTGGCGCCATGCGCGGCAAGCACAGCCGTGACGCCGTCGATGCCGAGCCCGCATTGGCCGGCACCGGCGGCGCGCGGTGATGGCATGCTACGCAACACCGCGCTGCGCTTGCACAACTATGCCCGTACCCGCTTCGGGGTGCCGCCGGTCGGGTGGAGCCCGATGCTGGCCACCGAAGCGCAGGCCTATGCCGCGAAAATGGCGCAGACCGGCGTTTACGGTCATGACACCACCGCCGGGCGCCGCGCCAAGATGGGCGAGAACCTCTGGCGCGGGCCGCGCGGCGTGTTCGCCTATGAGGTGATGGTCGGTCTGATGGTCGACGAGGTCGAGCACTTCGTGTCCGGCGCCTTCCCCAACAACAGCCGCACCGGCGACTGGCATCAGGTCGCACACTACACTCAGATCGTCTGGCCGACCACAACCGAGATCGGCTGCGGCCTCGCGTCTAGCGCAACCACCGATTACTTCGTCTGCCGCTACGCCCCGACCGGCAACAAGGATGGCGTGGTGCTCGCGCCGAGCTCGACGGTTCAGCTAACGCAGGGCCGCGACTAGCTGCTCGAACGCCGCCGCGCGGTGGCTGATGGTGTGCTTCTGCTCGGGATCCATCTCGCCGAAGGTACGGTCATGGCCGACTGGCACGAACATCGCGTCATAGCCGAAGCCATTGTGGCCCCGTGGAGGCCACACCAGCGTGCCGTGCACCTTGCCCTCGAAGCTCTCGACGGTGCCGTCGGGCCAGGCGAGCGATAACGCGCAGGTGAAATGGGCATCGTGACCGGCGTCCGGCCCTGCCGCCTCGACTACTCGCCAAACCCGGTTCATCGCCCGGCCGAAGTCGCGTGTGCCAGTCTCGTCTTCCGCCCAGCGGGCCGAGTGGATGCCTGGCTCGCCGTGCAAGGCGTCGACGCTGAGCCCGCTGTCGTCGGCCAATGCTGGAACTCCGCTGAGGTCGGCCGATGCACGGGCCTTGAGCTCGGCATTGTCGATGAAGGTAACCCCGGTCTCTTCCGGTTCGGGCAAGTCGAGTTCGGCCGCGCCCAGGCATTCGATCCCGAACGGTGCCACCAAGTCGCGGATCTCGCGCAGCTTACCCTCGTTGTGAGTCGCGATCACCAGCTTGGGGCCGATCGCCTTCACCGGCCGGTCGCCTTCAGCTGCGCGGCGAAGATGTCATTGCAGCCGATACGGGCGAGCCGGAGCAGCCGCAGCAGCCCTTCCTCGTCGAACGTTGCGCCCTCGGCGGTCAGCTGCGCTTCCACGATCGCGCCGTCGGCGGTGAGCACGAAGTTACCGTCGCTGCCCGCCGTCGAATCCTCGGCATAGTCGAGGTCGAGCACCGCCGTGCCGTCGTGAAAGCCGCAGGACACCGCCGCGACCTGGGTCGTGATCGGATCGGCCGGCAACTTCAGGCCGTCAACCGCCAGCCGCAGCGCCACCCATGCTCCCGAAATGGCCGCCGTGCGTGTGCCGCCGTCGGCCTGGATCACATCGCAATCAAGGACGATCTGCCGCTCGCCGAGCTTGGGGAGGTCAGTCACAGCCCGCAGCGAGCGTCCGATCAGGCGCTGAATTTCCTGCGTCCGCCCGGACTGCTTGCCCTTGGCGGCCTCGCGCGCGCCGCGGGTATGAGTGGCGCGGGGCAGCATCCCATATTCGGCGGTGACCCAGCCCTGGCCCTTGCCCCGCAGGAAGGGCGGCAACTTTTCCTCGACTGAGGCCGTCACCAGCACGCGCGTATCGCCAAAGCTCACTAGGCAGCTGCCCTCAGCATGACGGGTGAAGCCGGGTTCGAAGCTAAGGCTCCGCATCTGGTCGGGCGCGCGGCCGCTTGGGCGCATGGTGTTCTCCTAACGGGTGGGTTCGAAAGTCCTTACCCGCTCGTGGCGAGCGAAGTCGAGGCGCGTTGGTGGAGCAAGCTGGCGCCCCTCGACTCCGCTCGGGACGATCGGATTGAGAGGGCGCAGGAAGACGCCTACATCATCAACCATGACCGCCCCGATCACCGAACTGACCGATCGCATGCGCTCGATCTTCGGCCTGGTGGTCGATGCCTATCTGGACCGCGGTGCGCCGGTGGGCTCCAAGGCGCTGGCCGGAACGGTGAACCTGTCACCTGCCTCCATCCGTTCCGTCATGCAGGAATTGGAGGAGCGCGGGCTGCTCACCCATCCGCATACCTCTGCCGGGCGTATCCCCACCGAAAGCGGCCTGCGCTTGTTTGTCGACGGGATCATGCAGGCGCATCTGCCTGGGCGGCAGGAGCGGGCGGCGATCGAGGCGCAGTTGCGCGACCGGCCGATCGAGGAAGCGCTGGCTAATGCGACCGCCGCCCTGTCGGGCCTGTCGGCCTGCGCCGGAGTGGTGGTCGCGCCGAAGTTGGAGCCACGGCTGAAGCAGCTATCGTTCGTTCCGCTCGGCAGCGGGCAGGCGCTCGCGGTGCTGGTCGGAACGGATGGTAGCGTCGAGAACCGCGTCGTTAACCTGCCGCCGGGCACCGCCGCGTCGGCGCTGGCGGAGGTAGCCAACTTCGTCACCGCCCGGCTGTCCGGACTGACGCTGGCCGAAGCGGAGGGGCGGCTGCGGGTCGAGATCCGTGAACGGCGCGAGGCGCTGGACTCGGCCGCCGCCGAGCTGGTGGCATCGGGCCTGGCCGAATGGCGTGAGGACGCGCGCGCCCGCCCAGTGCTGATCATCCGCGGCCAGGCCAACCTGATCGACGAGGCCGCCGCCGCCGACCTGGACCGGGTGCGGCGCCTGCTCGACGAGCTTGAGGACCGGCAGGAGATCGTCCGCCTGCTGGAAGGCGCGCGCGAAGGGCAGGGGTGCCGCATCTTCATCGGCTCGGAGAACCGGATGTTCGCCTTGTCCGGCTCTAGCGTCATCGCCGCGCCGTACCGCGGGAGCGAGGGGCAGGTGTTGGGCGTTGTGGGAGTGATCGGGCCGACGCGGTTGAACTATGCCCGCGTGGTGCCCATGGTGGATTATACAGCGCAAGCACTCACAAGATTGATGGGATAAATGACCGACAAGCTTCACGACGAGGCGGACGAGATCCGCAGCGAGACGGCCGCCGATGCTCCCGAACTGCAGGAGCATGATCGTTTGGCCGAACTCCAGCAGGCACTCGAAGAAGCCAACAACAAGGCGCTCTACGCGGCCGCTGAGGTGCAAAATGTGCGCCGTCGGCTGGAGGGCGAGAAGGTTCAGGCCGCGGCCTACGCCACCACCGGCTTTGCTCGCGACATGTTGGCGGTGAAGGACAATCTGGAACGCGCATTAACCCATGTGCCGGCAGGCATCGAGGGCGACGAGCAGCTGAAGAACTTCGTCGACGGCATCGCCGCCACCCTGCGCGAACTAGATGCGGTGTTCGCTCGTAACGGCGTCACCCAGGTCGAGGCGAAGGGCCACCCGCTCGACCCCAACAAGCACCAGGCCATGGTCGAGCTTCCCTCCGACCAGGAGGCGGGGACGATCGTGGAAGAGATGCAGGCCGGCTATATGCTAAAGGACCGGCTGCTGCGCCCGGCGCTGGTCGCGGTCGCCAGGAGCGCCAGCTAAGCGATCGTGAATGGCAGGATGGCCGGATCGGCCACCCCAGTGAGCCTGTAACCGCGCTTCTGCAGGAAGGCATGGCGGACGATCTCGGCCTGTTGCTCCAAGCCATAGGCGTCGAACGGTTTGCCGGGCCGAAACCGGTACGCATAGCGGCAGAAGGGATGGCGCATCAGCGGCAGGTAGAAGCGCCCGCGGGTCTGCGCCTGCCAGACGTGGGTCATTTCATGGATGAACAAGCCTTGCAGGCTCGCCCGCTCGTGGCTGAAGTCGTCGGACCAATCGGGGCTCTCCGGATGGAAATGGATTTTGCCGGTCGGCGCCATGACGATGCCGCGCGGCTGGAACGGCCACCATTTGCCCCGGACCAGGCGAGTACGGGCATAGTCGACGGAGTCGCCGAAGATAGAGCGAGCCATGTCGATCTCTCCGGCGGTAAGGGCGCGCGCGGCTTGCATGCTGCTAACTTAAGAGTGCAGATGCAGCACGCCAAGGCGAGGCTTGCCGCCGGTTGGGGACGCCGCTAGGGCAACGGCAAAGCTAAACAGGAAGGAAAGCACAGCATGAGCGAGACCGCCGAGCGGGTGAAGAAGATCGTCGTCGAGCATCTCGGCGTCGAGGCCGAGAAGGTGACGGAAGAGGCGAGCTTCATCGACGACCTGGGCGCCGACAGCCTCGACATCGTTGAGCTGGTCATGGCCTTTGAAGAAGAATTCAGCGTCGAGATCCCGGACGACGCCGCCGAGAAGATCACCACCGTCAAGGACGCGATCGACTATATCGACCAGAATCAGAGCTGATTGCGCTCGAGGCAAAACACATTATTCCGTCTGCCCTGAGCTGATCGAAGGGTGGGCCTTTTTGGTGAAGGCAGGACGGAGCTTCGACAGGCTCAGCCCAACCGGGTTTGAGCCTGTTGTGCTATCTGGATGAGGTGAGAATGCGCCGTGTGGTGGTAACCGGACTTGGACTCGTCACTCCGCTCGGCGGGGATGTCGAGACCACGTGGAACAACATCCTGGCCGGCAAAAGCGGTGCAGGACCGATCACCAGGTTCGACGCCTCGGACCAGAAATGCCGCATCGCCTGCGAGGTGAAGCCGGCGGATCACGCCTATGGTTTCGATGCCGGCAAGCGGGTCGACCACAAGGTCCAGCGGCAGGTCGATCCGTTCATCGTCTACGGCATCGATGCTGCGGGCCAAGCGATCGAGGATGCAGGCCTGACCGAGATGGACGAGGCAACCAGACTGCGCGCCGGCTGCTCGATCGGATCGGGTATTGGTGGCCTGCCGGGGATCGAAAGCGAATCGCTGCTGCTTGCTGAAAAAGGCCCGGGGCGCGTCAGCCCGCACTTCGTCCATGGGCGCCTGATCAACCTGATCTCAGGCCAGGTCAGCATCAAATATGGGCTGATGGGCCCGAACCATTCGGTGGTCACGGCTTGCTCGACCGGAGCACATTCGATCGGCGACGCGGCGCGGATGATCAAGGATGACGACGCCGACATCATGCTCGCCG
>CADCWB010000197.1 GCA_902806295.1 uncultured Sphingomonas sp.
CCAGCGCCTCGACGCTGCCCACTCGGTAATCGATATCGAGACCCTGACCCTGCGCATGCAGCCGTGCGGCGGCGACGTTCTCCGGCGCCGGATCGATGCCGGTCACATCCGCCCCGAGCCGCGCCAACGGCTCCGCCAGCAGCCCCGCCCCGCAGCCCACATCCGCGGCGCGTTTGCCGAGGAGCGGACGGCGCTCCCTTTCGTCCACGCCCCAGTGCCGGTCCAGCTGCTCGCGAAGGTAGCCGAGCCGCACCGGGTTCAGCCGGTGCAGCATCGCGGAGGACCCCCGCGGGTTCCACCAGTCCGCCGCCAGCCGCCCGAAATGCGCGGCTTCGCCCGGGTCGATCGTCGTTCCTTCAGCCATACCGGCCTCTTACGCGCTCCGGCCGCGCTTGTGGAACCCCGGCCCGCCTCCTATCAGCCCCGCACCCATGGCGCGCATCGTGATGAAGTTCGGCGGCACCTCGATGGCGGGCATCGAGCGAATTCGTCATGTCGCCAACCTGGTCAAGCGCGAGGCGGAGGCCAGGAACCAGGTTGCAGTCGTCGTCTCGGCGATGGCCGGCGAGACCGATCGCCTCGTTCAGCTCTGCCGCGAAGCCGCGTCGCTTTACGATCCGCGCGAATACGACGTCGTGGTCGCGAGCGGAGAACAGGTGACCAGCGGTCTGCTCGCGATCACTCTTCAAGGCATGGGCGTAAACGCCCGCTCATACATGGGCTGGCAGTTGCCGATCCGGACATCGGGCCACGCCGCCGCCCTCATCGAGGGGATCGACGCTGCCGTGCTGGAACGGGTTTTTTCAGAGGGTGGGATCGCGGTTATCCCCGGCTTCCAGGGAGTGACCGAGGCTGGGGACGTAACCACGCTCGGCCGCGGCGGCTCGGACACGACGGCGGTCGCCGTCGCCGCAGCAATGAAGGCTGATCGCTGCGACATCTACACCGACGTGGACGGCGTCTACACGACCGACCCGCGCATCGTGCCGCGCGCCCGCAAGCTCGACCAGGTCTCCTACGAGGAGATGCTGGAGCTGGCCTCGCTGGGCGCCAAGGTGCTGAACACCCGCTCGGTCGAGCTGGCGATGGCGCGCAAGGTGCCCGTGCGGGTGCTGTCGAGCTTCGTGCAGCCCGAAGAGATCAAACCCGGCTGGACCGAGGGGCGCGGCACCCTGGTCTGCGAGGAGGACGAAGTCGTGGAGCAGCGCATCGTGAGCGGCGTGGCCTACAGCCGCGACGAGGCCAAGATCACCCTGCTGGGCCTGCCCTACAAACCGGGCGTGCCGGCGGGCGTGTTCCGGCGGCTGGCCGAGGCCAACGTCAATGTGGACATGATCGTCCAGTCGCGCGCCCGCACCTCCGACAGCGTCAACATGGAGTTCACCGTCCCCAAGCGCGACGCGCAGCGCACGCTCGAGCTGATGCAGGCCAACCAGGCCGAGATCGGCTTCGAGGAGGTCCGGCGCGACGACGAGGTGGCCAAGATCTCGGTGGTGGGCGTGGGCATGCGCAGCCACGCCGGGGTGGCCGAAACGATGTTCGCCGCGCTGGCCGACAAGGGCGTCACCATCCAGGTGATCTCCACCTCGGAGATCAAGATCAGCGTCCTGATCGACGCGGCCTACACCGAGTTGGCGGTACGCGCGCTGCACGCCGCCTATGGCCTGGAGCAGGTCTAGGCGGCGGTCTTCCGCGCGGCGAGATCGAGCAGGGTGGTCGACATGACCACGCCGGCCAGCAGGTCGGCGTCCTCGGCGCGGGCGGCGGGGGCTTCCAGCTGCTGGCGGATGACCCAGCCGTCGACCAGCGCCACCGAGACGAGGCTGAAGATGTCCTGGTCGCCCCGGCGGACCAGGTAGCGTCCGGAGCGGACCTCGGCCAGGCGCGGCGCGCCCGGCGCGGGTTCCACCCGCACGACGGTGCGCGGTCCGTCGTAGGCGCGGGCCTCCGCCGTCTCCAGGTCGCGTACGGAGCCGGTGAAGACGGTGTCCAGCGTGTCGCCGTCGGCGATCTTCACTGCGGTCAGCGTCTGGCTGAAGCCGGAGGGGCGACTGATGCAGCCCATGCCGCCGCCGCTCGTCACGTGGCCGACGTAGATGATCTTGTTCTCCGTATCGCCCGGCTGGAACAGGCAGCGCAGGCCGCTCTCGGTGTGGCGGACGGCGGGCAGATCCCAGCGCGTGTCGTTGACGAACCAGCGCTGGGCGCTGGCGGCGCGGATCACCGCGTCGGCCTGGGCGCGGAGCGCGGCGACCTCCGCGGGCTCCGCCTTGGGGGCCGGGGTGGCGGCGAGCAGGGCGGCGAGGGCGAACCCGAACATGGCTGGCGCTCCTTGTGCGTCAGCCCCGAGCTTCAGCGCCGATTGCGGCCCCGTCTAGGCGACGCGACGCCTCAGGCCCGCTTGCTCAGGCGGCGGCCTGCAGGACCGCCGGCTCTCCGAAGGCGTAGACGTCCATGCGCAGGATGGCGTGGGTGGTGCTGGCGTGCAGCCGCCGCGCTTGGCCCCCGGCGCCCAGCGCCACGAACAGCGGC
>CADCWB010000198.1 GCA_902806295.1 uncultured Sphingomonas sp.
TGGCGATGGTCCGTTCGTAGCGGTTGAGGATCATGACGGCTATCTCAAGCCGTTACCCCGGCATAGGCCGGGGTAACGGTCGGCGCGAGCGGAGCACAAGACGCTTGAAATCCCGGCCTGCGCCGGGATGACGAGTAAGCTCATGCGGTCAGCCTCGCCAGCGCGCTTCCGATGCTGAGCTCCTGCTTCTCGCCGGTGCGGCGGTCCTTGAGTTCGACCGTTCCTGCCGCCAGGCCGCGCGGCCCGATGATGATTTGCCTGGGCAGGCCCATCAGGTCCATGCTGGCGAGCTTGGCCCCGCCCCGCTCGTCACGGTCGTCGTACAGCGTCTCCACGCCGGCCGCCGTGAGCTTGGTGTACATTTCACCGGCCGCCTGCTGGGACGCCGCGTCGTCGCCGCGCATAGTGACTATACCGACCTGCCACGGCGCAACCGCTTCCGGCCAGATGATCCCCGCATCGTCGTGGCTCGCCTCGATGATCGCGCCGACCAGCCGCGACACGCCGATGCCGTAGCTGCCCATGTGCGGCGTCACCATGCCGCCATCCTGCCCCGACACGCGCAACCCCATGGCGTCGCTGTACTTGGTGCCGAAATAGAAGATGTGCCCGACCTCAATCCCGCGGCCGGTGCGCTGGCTGGTTGCCGGCACCTCGCTCCAGCGGGCTTCGTCATGGGTCTCATCGGTCGCGGCATAGGTCTGGCCGATGCGATCGAACAAAGCCCGCAGACCGGCAACGTCGCCGTACTGAAGGTCCGAGCCCGACCAGTCCATTTCCTCATAGCTGGCGTCGTAGAACACCTCGCTTTCGCCCGTTGGGGCAAGCACGATGAACTCATGGCTGAGATCGCCGCCGATCGGGCCCGAAGCGGCCTTCATCGGTACCGCCCGAATGCCAAGCCGCTGAAAGGTGCGCAGATAGGCCAGCAGCTGCGTGTAGTAGCTCTGCCGGGCACCCGCCTCGTCGAGATCGAAGCTGTAAGCGTCCTTCATCAGGAACTCGCGCCCGCGCATGACGCCGAAACGGGGCCGGACTTCGTCCCGGAACTTCCACTGAACATGGTACAGCGTTCGCGGCAGGTCGCGGTAGCTGCGCACATCGTCGCGGAACAGCGCCGTCAGCATCTCTTCGTTGGTCGGCCCGAAGAGCATCTCGCGGTCATGCCGATCACGGATGCGCAGCATCTCCGGTCCATAAGCGTCGTAGCGCCCGCTCTCGCGCCACAGGTCGGCCGATTGGATGGTCGGCATCAGCATTTCGAGAGAGCCGGCGCGGTCCTGCTCCTCGCGCACGATCTGCTCGATCTTCTTGAGGACGCGGAAGCCGAGCGGCAGCCAGGCATAGATGCCGGCAGCGGTCTGGCGAACCAGCCCGGCCCGAAGCATCAGCTTGTGGCTGACGATCTGGGCGTCCGACGGACTTTCCTTAAGGACGGGGAGAAAGGCTCGGGACAGGCGCATGGGAGCGCGCTCTAGGGCTCCCTTTATGAACGCGCAATGGAACGAGCCATGTGACTTGGGGAACACAGGCGGCAGCTTCTGTGACTTGCCAGCGCTTTCCAGCGTGACAAATCGCCGTGCTGCGCCGTAGCTTTCACCTACCAAGCGGGCGAGGTTGGCTTTGCCGCCTTGCTCGGGAGGGCTGCCTTGAGGGGACTTCAGGGACCGCTCGGGGGCAGGCAACACTCCAAAGGGGGCTGACGAGCAATCGTCACGCGGACGCCCGGGTCGAAAGGCCCGGGCGTTTGTGCGTCAACGCTTGGAGAAGATGCCGAAGCGAACCTTGCGGTCGCTCTTGCGGCGTTCCTCCTTCGCTTTCGCTTCGCGGTAGACTTCATAGTGGTCGGCCTCGGTCCTCAAGGGAGCGCGCCAGTCCTCACCACCTGCTGCCAGGATGGCGCTCTGCGCGGCCACGCGAGCGATCGCCAATACCGGAATGGTATCGAGCCCGGGACAGGGCTTCAGTCCATGCGGTAGGCAACCTTCCTTGCCGATATCCCGCTGCATCGGCGGATTGGCACCCAGATCTCCGGCCTGCCGCTGCACCGCGGCGATGGCCGGGTCGATCCGATAGCCAGACCGATCGGCAGGATCCGCGCACACGATGATCTGCTCGCCGGTGGCGACAGGACAAATGCTCTTGGCTATCACCTTGGCGCCGGGATCGGCCGCGACAAGCATCAGAACGGATAGGGCGATCGGCATTTAGACAAGCTCCTGCGCGCCGAAGGAGCCTACCCTAGTTCAGGTCACTTCCACAATCGAAGGCGTGCAGTCGAGGAGCTGAAATCGCGAGCCTCCTCGCACATGGGGGTGTCATGCGCAGCTGTGACGCAGCTAGCCGGAGGGCGAAGGTGGTAGCGGAGGAGGGACTTGAACCCCCGACACGCGGATTATGATTCCGCTGCTCTAACCAGCTGAGCTACTCCGCCCCAGGGCGTCGCCCGCGGTAATCGCCGGCAACCACCATCTCAAGGGCAGCCCGATGAGGGCGCGGGCGGGCATATAAGCGGGGCTTGGTGGCGGGTCAACGCAGCGGAACGCTTCCGCCCGCATCGGGTTAAGCGAAGCAAACAGGAGGAATGAATGGATCCGTTGACCCCGCTCGATACACTTTGCCGCATCATCTTGCGGGCGCGGGAATATGAGGCCCAAACCCCCAGCGATTATGATGGCGGCGAAGCGGCGGACAACGTCGACGACGAGGAGGAAGGCGCTCTGTCCGTCTTGGATGACGACATCAACGACGGGGTTGAAGAGGAGCTGCGGGCCGCCATCGACGATCTTGGCGAGGATCAGCAGGCGGAGATACTGGCGTTCTGCTGGGTCGGTCAGGGCACTTACGATGCGACCGACTGGGACGAGGCCTTGAGCGAGGCAAACGACGAGGTGCGTGGCGGTGGCGCCGCCGATGCATTGCTCGACATGCCCATGCTGGCCTCCGTGCTGGAGGCGGGCATGGCCGCATTCGAGCTGAGCTGTGAGGGCGTCGGCGACCTCACCTGAGCGCCTGAGCCGGTCCACGAAAGCTCCAGCTGCCAAGCTTCTCCCACGGGCCGCCGAGATAGCGATGCAGCGCGAGACCGGCGATCTTCAATGGTCTCGGTTGAAAAGTTGCCTCAAGTCCATTGAGCAAGGCTTTCGCGTCGCTCGACTTCGCCTTGTTCATGATCGTGACGTGCGGTCGCCAGCCCTGCCCGTCCTGGGAGGTCAGGCTGCCACGGAAATGCTCGGCGATGCTGGCGCGGACTTGCTCAAGATCGTCCGAGACGATCCGGTAGGCCACTCCCCGGCCCAGGTTCATCAGGCCCGCGACCATGGCACGAGGCGGCGGGGCAGTCCCGAGCTGCGCCAGTACCCGCCGGGCCTCGTCCTCGGCCGACGGCGGCAGGGCGTGGAACATGGTAAGGTGCGCTGCGAGCTGGTTTCGGTCGGGCGGGAAATAGCGCCGGCGCTGGCCGTCCAGCCACGTGAAATCCTTGGCGCCAAACTCCGCCGAGACGATCAGCGCACCGGTCACTGGCCCGGCCAATTGTCCTTGGCGAGTTCGGGCAGGCGCACCAAGTCGCGATCGACCATGTCGACCTGCACCGCTCCTCCGTGAACGCGGGCATGACGCCAGTCGAGGCGGCGGAAGGTCTCGCCCACTCCGGCCAGCCCACCACGGGCAATCACCAGATAGCTCATCCGTCCGCTCCCGCAGCCGAGCATCGCATCCACACAGCGCCCAAGCTCCTGCCCTTCACGGCCGACCAGCTTGGCGGAAGTCAGCTTGGAGGCCGGGAACAAGGTCTCGCTGGAAAGCTCCTGGCTCTTCTCCGCGGCTTTGGCGGCTCCGTCTTCCACCTTCGCCTGTCGCCCAAGCCAGCGCCATACGCCGAACAGGTTCAGGAAGGTCATAACGATGTTGGTCCACACCAGCGCCGGCTGTCCGGTGAGGGCTCCGGTGGCGAACCAGGCGATCGAGCCGACCGTGAACACCAGAAAGCCGTAGCCGGTAATCCGCGAGCCCAAGTTGGACGCGGTCATGCAAGCCGCAATGATGGTCGCCGCGGTGGCAATCCAGGAGGCGAGTTGATCCATGTATGCCCAACAGGTGGGCGGGCGCATGGTTCACCCGCTATATTTCGACCTGGCTCCCAAGCTCGACCACCCGGTTGGTCGGCAACTTGAAGAATTCCATCGCGCTTTCCGCGTTGCGCAGCATCCAGCTGAA
>CADCWB010000199.1 GCA_902806295.1 uncultured Sphingomonas sp.
CGCTTCGGCCGGGACCCGAGCCGGCTGACGCCCGACCGGTCGGCCATGACCATGGATAAAGCATTCCTGGCAGCCTACTCGCTGCGGCTGATCGCCACCTGCCACCGTCGCGGTGCCTTCGCCATGGGCGGCATGTCCGCCTTCATCCCGGTCAAGGGCGATGAGGCGGCTAATCAGGCGGCGATGGACAAGGTACGTGCAGACAAGCTGCGCGAGGTCGGCAACGGGCATGACGGCACCTGGGTCGCGCATCCTGCACTGGTATCTGTAGCGCTCCAGGCTTTCGAGCGGATGAGCGGGCCCAACCAGCTCGACCGGATGCCGGACCGAGTGCCCGGTCGCGACGAGATGCTGGAGCTGCACAGCGGCCCACGCACCGAGCAAGGCGCGCGCGAGAACATCCGGGTGGGGGTTCAGTATCTTGCCGCCTGGCTGGGCGGAAAGGGCGCCGTTCCACTCTACAATCTGATGGAGGATGCCGCGACGGCCGAAATCTGTCGCACGCAGCTATGGCAATGGCTGCGGTTCGAAGCACCGTTCGACGATGGCCAGCGATTCACCCGCGCTCTGTTCGAGCGCTTGTTCGACGAGGAAATGGCCGCGTTACCGAACGGTCCGCACCTATCGAAGGCAGCAGGGCTGTTCCGCAACATGATTCTGGACGAGGCCTGCGAGGAGTTTCTAACGCGTCCCGCCTATCCGCTGCTGGCTTAGAACTGTTTGGAAGGCGCTTCGAGGAGAGGCCAAATGGCGGGCTGGCCGCAACTGAACCCGGCTACGGACGCGTCAACTTGGGCCGTGCTCCACCTCGCCAGCCAGATGCTCGGCAAGCTGCGGATTGCCAACGCGCCGTGGACGAACCACGGCTGGCACGCGACCCTGCATCCAAGGTCCTATGGACTGGAGATCGCACCGACGCCCGCCGACAAGCAAAGCTTTACGCTTGCGCTTGACCTGTGCCGGCACGCCATCACGCTCGTCGTCAGCGATGGCAGGCGCGAGGAGGTGCCCCTTTCGGCAAGGAGTGTTGCGGACCTTTATGCGGAGCTCGTTGCCATGCTGGAGCGCCATGGGCTGCCCAACAGCTTCAATGGACATCCGAACGAGATTGCCGATGCAGTGCCGTTTGCGCAAGACCGCACCCCACGCGCCTATGACCCTCAAGTGGGCCGGCGGCTTCTCGGTGTGATGACCTCGATCGTTCCCGTATTCGAGCGCTTTCGCGCCGGCTTCTCGGGCAAGGCCAGTCCGGTTCATTTCTTCTGGGGAAGCTTCGACCTGGCGGTCACGCGCTTTTCGGGCCGGACTGCCCCGCCGCATCCCGGCGGAGTTCCCGGGCTTCCCGACCGAGTCACCCGTGAGGCCTATAGCCACGAGGTTTCCAGTGCCGGTTTCTGGCCAGGCGGGGTCACCGGAGCGGACCCGATCTTCTATAGCTACGCCTATCCAGAGCCCCACGGATTCCGACTTGCGGCAGTAGAGCCAGCCTCGGCCAAGTTCGACACGAAGCTAGGCGAATTCGTCCTGCCCTACGCCGAGGTGCAGGCAGCAGCTGATCCTGCGGCGGAGCTGACGGCTTTCCTCCAGTCCACCTACGATGCCGCAGCAGACCTTGGCCGATGGAACCGAGCCGCGCTCGAGCGAGATCCGGTCGCGCCATAGGAAAAGGCGCCCGGTTTCCCGAAGCGCCTTCTCTATTCCACGTGGAACATAGCTCAGGCGGTCGGCTGGTGCTGACCCGTCTGATCGACCACGTTGCCGCGGACTTGCGCGATCAACGCACTGAATGCGCCGCCTTCATGCATCGCCATGTCGGCCAGGACCTTCCGGTCCAGGTCGACGCCCGTAAGCTTCAGCGCGTGCATGAACTGACCATAAGTCAGGCCTTCGGCGCGGACGGCGGCGTTGATGCGCTGGATCCACAGAGCACGGAAGCTCCGCTTCTTCACCTTGCGGTCGCGGTAGGCGTATTGCCCGGCCTTTTCGACGGCCTGGCGGGCGATGCGGATGGTGTTCTTGCGACGGCCATAATAGCCCTTCGCATTATCCAAGATCCGCTTGTGCTTGGCGCGGGTGGTTACACCCCGTTTGACGCGTGCCATGGTTTATCCGCTCCTTACTTGAGGCCGTAAGGCGCCCAAAGTTTCACGCGCGCCGTATCGGCGACGGCGAGAACTTCGGTGCCGCGGTTCTGGCGGATGTATTTGGCGTTGTGGCTGATCAGCCGGTGACGCTTGCCGGCGACGCCGTGCTTCACCTTGCCGGTGGCCGTGAGCTTGAAGCGCTTCTTCACGCCGCTCTTGGTCTTGAGCTTGGGCATTTTCGTCTCCTTGTGGTCCCATGCGGGACGACGTTTCGCAAACCGCCACGGCAGCCCTCACTGGCCGGGCCGTTTGTTCTTCCAATCATCTGGAAAGCGCGCGCCTATAAGGGAGGGGGCGAGCAGAGGCAAGCCGTCACCAGGGCACGCGCTGTCCCTGATAGTCGAAGAACTCGCCTGAGTCCGCCTTGGTCAGCCGATCGATCACTCGCCGCATTCCGCCGATGCTCTGCTCAGGGGTCACTGGAGCGTTTGCGCCACCCATGCGGGTCTGCACCCAGCCGGGATGAAGCACGGCGCAGACGAGCTCGCGACTCGCCAGTGCCAGCGTGCGCCAAGCCATGTTCAGCGCCGTCTTGGATGAGCGATAAGCGAGAAAGCCGCCGCTGCTGTTATCCGCGACGGAGCCCATCCGAGTGCTGATCGCGATCAGCTTGCCGCTGGCAGCCTGGACATGTGGCCGGACGGCTTGGGCAAGTAGAAACGGTGCCACCGTGTTGACGGCGAAGGTGTCGAGCCATTCGCCGGCTTCCTCGGCATTGCTGGCATCACGAGGCCCATAGGTACCGGCATTGGCGATGAACAGGTTCAACGGTTGGTCGAGCCGGAACGTCGCGACGGCAGCGAGGTCGCTCATGTCGAGCCTATGCACGGGCACGCCAGTCGCCTCCAACTCCGGCGAAGATTGCCGTGCAGTCGCCACGACCTTCCATCCGTCCGCCTGATACTGGCGCACGAACTCCAGCCCGAGCCCGCGATTGGTGCCGGTGATGAGAACAGTGGGCATGGGAACTCCTGCTGGCTAGTCGAACAGGCTCGAAACGCTCGACTCGTCCGCAATTCTCCGGATCGCCTCTGCCAGCAGCGGCGCAATCGTCAACCGGCGGATCTTGGGAGTTTGCTCGCCGACCTCGCCGGAAAATATTGAGTCGGTCACCACCAGCTCGGTCAACTCGCTGCTGGCGACGCGCGCCGCCGCGCCGCCGGATAGAACGCCGTGGGTGACATAGGCGACCACATCGCTGGCGCCTTGCTGGCGGAGGGCGGCAGCGGCGTTGCACAGGGTGCCGGCCGAATCGACGATGTCGTCGATCAGAATGCAGAACCGGCCGGATACATCGCCGATGATGTTCATGACTTCAGATTCGCCGGCCCGCTCACGCCGCTTGTCGACGATCGCCAGCGGAGCGTTGTTGAGCCGCTTGGCCAGGCTGCGCGCGCGCACCACGCCGCCCACGTCCGGCGACACTACCGTAATCTCGCGCCCGGAGAAACGCGCCTGAATGTCGGCGCTCATTACTGGCGCGCCGAACAGATTGTCCGTGGGAATATCGAAAAAGCCCTGGATCTGCCCGGCATGCAGGTCGACCGACAGCACTCGATTGGCGCCGGCCACGGTGATCAGGTTGGCGACCAGCTTGGCGCTGATCGGCGTGCGCGGGCCTGGTTTCCGATCCTGCCGGGCATAGCCGAAGTAAGGCACGACGGCCGTGATCCGCTTGGCCGAGGCGCGGCGCAGCGCATCGATGCAGATCAGCAGTTCCAGCAGATTGTCGTTGGCGGGATAGCTGGTCGGCTGGATCAGGAAGACGTCCTCGCCCCGGACATTCTCGTGAATCTCGACGAACACTTCCTCGTCGGCGAAACGGCGGACGCTGGCCTGGGTCAGCGGGACCTCGAGATAGTCGGAGATCGCCTTGGCCAGCGGCAGGTTGGAGTTGCCCGATAGCAGTTTCATGGTGCGCGTGTCCCCCGGCCGGTTGGCCGGTCCCCTCTAGCGAGCGGCGGCGTTGGACGGAAGGCCGAGCGGAGCTACAGAGCTCCGCATGACCGATCGCCTCCGCATCGCCCTTGCTCAGATGAACCAGAAAGTCGGCGATCTTGCCGCCAATGCCGAGGCCATGCTGCGCATGCGCCGTGCGGCAGGCGGCGCCGATCTGTTGCTGGTGCCGGAACTGCAATTGACCGGCTACCCGCCCGAGGATCTGGTGCTCAAGCCCGAATTCCTGGCGCGCACCACGGAGGAGGCGGGGCGCCTGGTGGCGTTGACGGCCGAGCCTGGTCCCGCGCTGATCTTCGGCTCGATCGTGGTTCGAAACGGCAAGGCCTACAACGCCATGATCGTCGCCGACGAGGGGCGGGAGCTGTTCGTGACCTTGAAGCGCGAGCTGCCCAATTACGGCACCTTCGACGAAAAGCGCGTGTTCGCCTCAGGGCCGCTGCCTGAGCCGTTCGAGTATAGGGGGGTGAAGATCGGCTTGCCGATCTGCGAGGACATCTGGCTCGAAGACGTCTGCCAGCATCTCGCTGCTAAAGGCGCGGAGCTGCTGCTTGTCGCCAACGGCAGTCCTTATGAGCTCGACAAAGATCATCTTCGCCGCACCTTGGTCGAAGCCCGGGTCGGGACGACCGGCTTGGCGATGGTCTACCTCAATCGAGTGGGCGGCCAAGACGAACTGGCCTTCGACGGCTCGTCTTTCGTGGTCAATCCGGACGGCCGGCTGGTGACACAAATGGCCGATTGGGAGGAGGCGCTGTTGCTTACCGATTGGGCGCGCGGCGCGGACGGACGCTGGTCCTGCCTGACGCGTGAGCGGCACGTGCTCGATGATTATCCTGCGGACATCTACCACGCGATGATGGTCGCCTTGCGGGACTATGTCGGGCGCAACGGCTTTCCAGGCGTGATCCTGGGCTTGTCCGGCGGGATCGACAGCGCCCTGTCGGCAGCAGTGGCGGTCGACGCGCTCGGCCCCGACAAGGTGTGGGGCGTGATGATGCCGTCCGCCTACACCGGCAGCGTCAGCGTGGAGGACGCCAAGGAGAACGCCCGGCTGCTCGGCTGCCGCCATGACGTCATCCCCATCGTGCCAGCGGTGGAGGCGCTCGGCGCCATGCTCAGTGACGTGTTCGCCGGCACGCAGGCGGGCCTGGCCGAGGAGAATATCCAGGCGCGGCTGCGGATGGTCACGCTGATGGGCCTCTCCAACCGCTTCGGCCACATGCTGCTGACCACCGGCAACAAGTCGGAGATGAGCGTCGGCTATGCCACTCTCTACGGCGACATGGCCGGCGGCTATTCGGTGCTCAAGGACGCCTACAAAACCACCGTTTTCGCGCTCTCGCGCTGGCGCAACCGAGTGAAGCCGGAAGGCGCGTTGGGACCCTCGGGGCCGGTCATGCCCGAACGCATCATCACGAAGCCGCCCTCGGCCGAGCTCCGCCCCGACCAGAAGGACGAGGACAGCCTGCCGCCCTATAGCTTGCTGGATGCTGTCTTGGTCGGGCTGGTCGATCAGGAGCGATCGGTTGCTGAGGTTGCCTCGGAGACCGGAGCTGACCCTAAGCTGGTCGCAGAGATCGAAAAGCTGGTCCTCCGCGCCGAGTATAAGCGGCGCCAGGCTCCACCGGGGGTGAAGGTCGGCAACCGCAACTTCGGCCGCGACCGTCGTTATCCGATCACCAACGGCTTCAGGACAGTTCGTTAGCGGGCGGGAGCCATGACAGCGGCGCCTGGGTCAGCTAGGCGCGCCCAATGACCGCCGTCACCCGCTTCGCTCCGTCGCCGACCGGCCGCCTTCATGTCGGCAACATTCGCACCGCGCTGCACAACTATCTGTTCGCACGGCGTCATGGCGGCAGGTTCCTGCTGCGGATCGACGACACCGACCAGGAGCGCTCCACGCCCGAGGCCGAGACGGCCATCCATGCCGATCTCGCCTGGCTCGGCCTGACCCCTGACGCGAGCGTTCGCCAGTCAGACCGCTTCGACCTTTACGAACGCGAGTTCGAGCGGCTGCGGAGCGACGCTCGGGTTTACGCCTGCTATGATACTCCCGAGGAGCTGGACCTCCGCCGCAAGATCCTGCTCGGCCGGGGGCTGCCGCCGGTCTACGAGCGGCCGGACGGCGAGAATGAGCCAGTGCCAGGCCGCGAACCGCATTGGCGCTTCCGGCTGGACCATGAGCAACCGATCGCCTGGACCGACCTGATCCGCGGCGAGCAGCGCTTCGATCCCAAGCTGCTGAGCGATCCGGTGATTCGCCGGGCCGACGGCAGCTGGCTTTACCTGCTACCGAGCGTGATCGACGACATCGACCTGGGGGTCACTCACATCGTGCGCGGCGAGGACCATGTCTCCAACAGCGCCCTCCAGCTGCAGATGTTCGCAGCCCTCGACGCCGAGCCGCCGGCCCTGACCCATGAAGCCCTGCTGGTGGCGGCCGAGGGCAAGCTGTCCAAGCGGCTCGGCGCGACCGGCGTCGAGGCGGTACGCGAGGCTGGATTGGAGCCGATGGCGCTGCTGTCCCTGCTTGCGCGGCTCGGAACCTCGCAGCCGGTCGAGCCCATCGCCGAACTCCAGACGCTCGCCGCCGGCTTCGACTTCGCTCATTTCGGGCGGGCCCCAGCCCATTTCGACAGCCATGACGTCGAGTTGCTCAATGCCAAGCTGCTGCACCAGCTTCCGTTTGATGCCGTCGCCGCGCGGCTGCCTGCTGGTGTTGGCTCCGAGGAATGGCTCGTGCTCCGAACTGCGCTGCATAGGCTGGACGAGATCAGCGAATGGCTGCCGGTGCTCGACGGCGAGATTGCGCCTCCCTTGCTGGACGAAAAAGATCGTGAGTTCGTTGGCCGCGCCGCCGATCTCGCAGGTGAGATCGATTGGTGCGCCGACCCTTGGCATGCGCTCACGGGCAAGCTCAAGGAGGAGAGCGGACGCAAGGGCAAGGCGCTGTTCCTCCCGCTCCGCCGCGCGCTTACCGGCCGCGACTCGGGGCCGGAGATGACCCCGCTCACCCGCCGCATCGGACGGGAGCGCTCGCTCGCTCGGCTGCGCTTGGCCGCAAACGGCTGAAGCGCGTCAAGAACCATCAGGAAGCAGCAGCTTTCCCGCTTGTCAGTGTTACGTAATAATGTAACATGCACTTGCTCTCGAAGGAGGCTGACATGCTTGCTTATGCTGCCCACCGCCGTCCCCACCGCAAGGCTCATCCGGCGACGCTCGCCCTTATCGTCGGCGCGCATGCGCTCGCCTTGGCCCTGCTGATCACCGCCAAGATGGAGGTCGGCGTGTTCGAGCCCGACAAGCCGCTGGTGATCCAGCCGATCCCGCTCCCCAAGGAGCCGCCCCCTCCAGAGCCAAAGGCAGAGCCTCAGCCTGCCCCCAACCCACCGATGTCCAGCCTCGATCTCCCACCGAAAACCATCACCCTGCCGCTCGACACCGGTCCGGTAATCGTCCCCGGGCCCACGCCCAAGCCGGATAGCCCGGTGATCGGCCTCAACCCTGATCCCGTGATCGTGCCGCAACCCTTGCCCCAGCCCAAACCCGTACCCGCGATCAGCAGCAAGCCGCGGCTGCTGACCTCGGGCGACCGGCTGAAGCCCCCCTATCCCGAAAACAAGCGCCGGCTGGAGGAGGAGGCCACGCTGCGCCTACGGCTGTCGATCGACGAGCGCGGCCGAGTCATCGCGGTGGAGCCGGTCGGCGCGGCCGATCCCGAGTTCCTGCGCGCCGCCCGGAGCCACCTTGTCCAGAACTGGCGCTACAAGCCTGCAATTGCCGACGGCCAGGCGACTTCGACCACGCTGGTGATCACGCTCAGCTTCAGGCTGGAAGAAGACTAGCCTGCGAGAGGGGCTGGCGGGGCTCTCCCGCCGCCCCTATCTTGCGCCGCATGCCCGTTCTGCCCCGCCCTTCATCGCCGCGTGCGGCCTTTCAGGACCTCAAAGCCTTTTTCCGGCGCGGCAATCGCGACCATCTGCTCGGGGGCACCCTGGCGCTGCTGATCACCGCCATCATCGTCGTCATCTTCTTCGTGGACGAGAGCCTGAACACGGCGCCGCCGCCGCAGGTGATCTACGTTGAGAACTATGGTCCCGACCGGACCGACGCGCAGATCATCGCCGACCAGAAGCAGCGTGCGGCCGATCGCGAAGCGGCCGCCAAGGCTCGGCAGCAGGAATTCCAGAAGCTCGAAAAGCAGCTCGGCATTGAGTGATGCCGAGCTGATGGCCCAAGCTGTTGCTTTAGGAGCGGCTGCCTGCGGGACCACGGCGCCCAATCCCAACGTCGGATGCGTGATCGCTCGGAATGGCGAGGTCGTCGGCCAAGGTGCGACGCAACCCGGGGGCCGGCCGCATGCCGAGGCCGAGGCGCTTGCAGCCGCCGGCCCACTCGCCCGGGGCGCCACGCTCTACACCAGCCTGGAGCCGTGCGCTCACCGCAGCGTGCGTGGTCCGACCTGTGCCGACCTGATCATTACTGCGGGCGTTGCTCGCGTGGCGGCTGCGATGGAAGATCCCGATCAGCGAACGGCGGGTGGGGGGATGGAGCGGCTGCGAGCGGCCGGGGTTGAGGTCAGCGTCGGCGAAGCAGCCGTCGCGGCCTCCCACTCGATGGCCGGCTGGTTGACTCGTATGCGGCTTGGCCGACCGCGGATCGCGCTCAAGCTGGCGCTCTCGATCGACGGCAAGATTGCGCTCCCCTCCGGCGAGTCGAAGTGGATCACGGGTGAGGACGCCCGCGCGCACGTGCACCTGGAACGGTCTCGCGCCGACATGATCCTGGTCGGACGGGGCACCTACCTCGCGGACCAGCCGCGGCTCGACGTGCGCCTGCCGGGATTGGAGGAGCGCTCACCAAGGCGCGCCTTGCTGACTCGTGGCGAGCCGGTCGACGGATGGGAGACGCTGGCCAGTCCGGACGACGTATTTCGACTGCATGACGTCAACGACCTGATGGTGGAAGGCGGGTCGGCGACGGCAACAGCCTTTCTCGCTGCCGACCTGGTCGACCGCATCCTGCTCTACCGGGCGCCCATCCTGATCGGAGAGGGCAGGTCGTCGGTGGGCTACATTGGCCTTGATGCGATCGGCGACGCGCATGGACGTTGGCACTCCATTGGCCAGCAGGCGCTTGGCATCGACCGGCTCGAAGACTACGAGCGCGTTCGCTAGCCCATGTTCACCGGCATCATCACCGACATCGGCACCGTCCGATCCGCCGAGCAGCGCGGCGATCTACGCCTGGTGATCGGTTGCGGCTATGACTTGGCGACAGTTGACCTTGGCGCGTCCATCGCTTGCTCGGGCGTCTGTCTGACGGTGGTCGACAAGGGTACGGACTGGTTCGCGGTCGATGTTTCCGGTGAGACTTTGTCCCGCACTGCGCCGGGCCTGTGGCAGCTTGGCGCTCGCCTCAACTTGGAACGAGCATTGCGCATGGGCGATGAGCTTGGCGGCCATCTGGTCACCGGCCACGTCGATGATCTGGGCGAGGTGGTTGGGCTCTGTCCTGAAGGCGACTCCACTCGGATCGGCATTCGCGTGAGCCGCGGACTTGGTCCCATGATCAGCACTAAGGGCTCAATCACGATCAACGGGGTGTCGCTGACGGTCAACGAGGTGCGGGATGCTGAGGACGGCACTCACTTCGCGATCAATCTCATTCCGCACTCCGCCAACCAGACCACACTCGGCGATCTTGCTGCTGGACAACAACTAAATGTCGAGATCGACGTGCTTGCACGCTATCTCCAGCGCATGATGAGCGCAAGAACACAATAGAAGGTTCATCGGAACGGCTAGACATCACATCGAAATGTGATTAGGTCGGAATCTATGTCTACTACCCTCATCGACCGCCTGCACGCGGTCATCGAAACCGGCGAGATCAGCCGCGCTGGCCTTGCCCGTGCCGCTGGGCTTCATCCGAACTCGCTGCGCAAGCTCGGCTCGCCCGAGTGGAACCCGACGGCTGACACGCTGCTGCGGCTTGAGAAGCTGCTGCAACGCGGCACCACTCAAGTGCTGGTGGGCGCGGAGCAGATCATCGACGAAGCGCGGAACGGCCGCATGTTCATTTTGGTCGATGACGACGACCGTGAGAATGAGGGCGACCTGGTCATTCCGGCCCAAATGGCCACGCCCGACGCGATCAACTTCATGGCTCGCCATGGCCGCGGGCTGATCTGCCTTGCCTTGACCCAGAGCCGGGTGGAGCAATTGCAGCTTCCGCTCATGGCTCGAAGCAACGGCACCCGGCATGAGACCGCCTTCACCGTATCGATCGAGGCCAAGACCGGCGTCACCACCGGGATCAGCGCGGCCGACCGTGCCCGCACGGTGGCGGTGGCGATCGATGCCGGCAACGGCCCGGACTCGCTGGTCTCGCCCGGCCACGTCTTTCCGCTGGTCGCGCGCCCTGGCGGCGTGCTCGTCCGTGCGGGCCATACGGAGGCGGCGGTCGACGTATCGCGCCTGGCTGGCCTTAACCCATCGGGCGTGATCTGTGAGATCATGCGCGAGGACGGGACCATGGCCCGGCTCGACGACCTGATCGACTTCGCGCGCGCCCACGGCCTTAAGATCGGGACGATCCGCGATCTCATCGCTTACCGGCTCAAGAAAGATAATATGGTCGAGCGCGTGGCCGACACCAGCTTCACCAGCGCCGGCGGAGCTACCTGGCAAGCGCAAGTCTTTCGCGACAAGGCGACTGGCGCCGAGCAGCTGGCGTTGGTGCTGGGGCCGTTGCACAGCGACCAGCCGGTGCTGGTCAGGATGCATAGCTTGGACCTGTTCGCCGATGTGCTTGGCGAGCAGGGCGGCCGCTCCGGCCTGCTCGGCGGCGCGATGAGGATGATCGAGGCGGAAGGCTCAGGCGTCATTGTGGCCCTGCACGCCGCCGCACCCGGGTCGCTCTCGCGCTCGGCGGATCGCCGCGCCGGCAAGCAGGTCGAGGAGGGTGAGATGTTGCGCAGCTACGGTATCGGCGCTCAGATCCTGGCGGCGCTCAACATCCACGATATGATTCTGCTCACCAACACCCGCCACTCGCCGGTTGCGCTTGATGGCTACGGGCTGGCGATCGTGGAAGAGCGCTGCATTCCGGCGGAGAATTGCTGATGGCCCGAGTGCTGATCGTCGAAGCGCGCTACTACTCCCACCTCAACGACATGCTGCTGGCCGGTGCGCGCAAGGCGCTCGCAAGCCATCACGTGGAGGTGGTCACCGTTCCCGGTGCGCTGGAAATCCCAGGCGCCATCGCGCTTGCGGCCGAGGGCGGCGAGTTCGACGCCTTTGTCGGCTTGGGCGTGGTGATCCGCGGCGAGACCTATCATTTCGAGATCGTCGCCGGCGAAAGCGCCCGCGGAGTCATGGCCCTGACCATGGACGGCACGCCCGTCGGCAACGGGATCCTGACCGTAGAGGATGAAGCGCAGGCAATCGTCCGCGCCGATCCGGCGCAAGGTGACAAAGGCGGCGATGCAGCCCGAGCGGCTCTCGCGCTCCTCCAGGTCCAAGAGCGCTTTGCCTAGCCCAGCGCGAGCAGGACTTCGTTGCGTCTGAGCGGCGGCGGGATCATCGGTGAGTTGTAAAATGCATACTCCGGCTCGGCCGTCGCGCATTGCTCGCCATGCCGTCCTAGCCAGCCGCGGAGCCGGTCTTCCGCCGCAATCAGGCGATTGTCGTCTGCCGTGCCATGAAAGGTTGCAACGCCCACCCGCCGTGGCGGCAGTTCGATGATGGTCACTCCGTCAGGTGCTGCCGGCAGCTCGCGATCCTGCGGCAAGGTCAGCCGGACGCGCCAGCCACCCTCCACCGCATCGTCGAACAGCGGTGGATCGCTGGCCATCGGATTGCCCGCATCCTGCAGCACGGGCACGCGCATCGGCAGCCGCTCGCCCGGGCGCGACTTGGCCGTGAGATAGTCCGACAGGATTCGATAGCCTTGGTTCAGCGCTTGCTTGCGCGGGCCGGTGACCGCTGTCTCCGCTACCATGACAACCGGATAGGCCCTGATCTGCAGGTCGTTCTCGCTTGCCAGCACGCGGTAGTCCGGCTCAGGCGTCGCCTTCTCACGCAGCACATAGGCGATGCCCAGCCCGAGCAGCGCACCGCCACCGATCATTGCCCCAACCCGCCAGTCCTTGCGCATCTTCGCGTCTCCTTACGTCGGGAGAATGGCTCAGGCCGCGCGCTGTTCCGGCAGTAGCGGATAGTCGGTGTAGCCCTCCGGACCCGCCGTATAGAAGGTCCTGGGATTAGGCTCATTTAGCAGGGCGCCGCTGCGCAGCCGCTCCACCAGGTCGGAATTGGCGATAAACGGGCGGCCGAAACTGATCGCGTCCGCAGCCCCGTCGGTCAGTCGCTGCTCAGCCGTCGTATCGACGTAATCGGAGTTGAGGATCAGCGCTCCGCCGAACACCTTGCGGATGGCCGGACTAAGCGGGTAAACGTCCGTGGCAAGGAAGCTCGACTGGCTGCCCGGCTCACGTAGCTCGATGCTGGCAACGCCCAGCTCGCCCAGTGCGGCGCCCGCTGCGGTGAACAGCGGGTGCGGGTCGCTGTCGTCGCAGCCCTGCACCTCGCCGTTGGGGCTGAGCCGCACGTGCGTCTTGCCTGCGCCAACTTCGGCCATCAGCGCTTCCGTCACCTCACGCAGCAGGCGGATGCGGTTCTCGATCGAACCACCGTATTCGTCCTCGCGCCGATTGGTGCCGTCGCGCAGGAACTGGTCGATCAGATAGCCATTCGCACCATGCAACTGCACTCCGTCGAACCCGGCTGCGAGCGCGTTGCGAGCGGCGCCGGCATAATCGTCGATGGTCCGACGAATGTCATCGAGGGTCGCGGTCCGCGCCTCCGCGTAGGGCTTCTTGCCGTCGAAGGTGTGCGCCTTGAAGGGCGCGGTGCTGATGCTGGCAGAGAGCGGTGCGGCGCCGTCGAGGAAGTCGGGGTGGACCAGCCGTCCCATGTGCCACAACTGCGCAATAATCCGCCCACCGGCCTGGTGCACGGCGTCCGTCACCGGCTTCCAACCTTCGATCTGGGCCTTGCTCCACAAGCCCGGCGCGAACGGCCAGCCGAGCCCTTCCCGGTTGATGCCGGTCCCTTCCGAGATGATCAGCCCGGCCGCCGCCCGCTGGGAATAGTAGGTGCCCATTAGCGGGGTCGGAGCGCCTTCACGGGTGGCTCGTCCCCGAGTGAGGGGAGCCATGACGATGCGGTTCGGCAGCTGGAGGTCGCCGATAGTGAGTGGGTCGAACAAGCTTGGCATGCGCCGCACAGATGGCTACGAGCCGGACGCTTGGCTAGTGCCACCCATGTGACCGACCGTAAGTCTCCGCCGCTCGCCTTCGCCGCTCTGCTGCTCGGCAATGCCGCCCTGGCCTTCGGGCCCTGGCTGGTGCGGATGGCAGACGTGGGGCCTGCGGCAGCTGGCTTTTGGCGGTTGTCCCTCGCCCTGCCCTTCCTGTTCGTGATCGCCGCAGCCGTTGGCCAGCCGCTCAGATGGCCCGGCCGAGCCCTCGCCGCGGCCATCGCGCTTGCCGCCTTCTTCTTCGCCGCCGACCTTGTCGCCTGGCACGCCGGCATTCGGCTGACCAAGCTCGGCAACGCGACGCTGTTCGGCAACATGTCGAGCTTCGTCTTCGCCGCTTGGGGGTTGTGGCTCGTTCGGCGCTGGCCGACCCCGCTGCAAGCCGCCGCCTTGCTGCTCGCGGCGCTCGGTTCCGCCCTGCTGATCGCGGGCAGCGCCGAATTGTCGGCTCGGCACCTCCGCGGCGACCTGCTCGCCCTGCTCGCCGGGCTGCTCTACACTGGTTATTTGATCGGCGTGGAGCGCGTGCGCGGCCAGCTGCAGCCCTTGCCCGTGCTGATCCTTGCTAGCCTGTTCGGCGCCGCCATGCTGCTCCCGTTCGCTCTCGCGGCCGGGGAGCGCATCATTCCGGCGGACGGCTGGGGCCCATTGCTGTTCCTGGCACTGGGCAGCCAGGTCGTGGGACAGGGCCTGCTGGTTTACGCGCTGGGAGTGGTCCCGCCGCTGGTGGTCGGCCTTGCCCTGCTGACCCAGCCGGCAGTCTCAGCCTTGGTCGGCTGGTTCGCTTACGGGGAGACGCTGACCGCGATCGACTGGCTCGGTGCGGCGGCAATCGCCGTGGCGCTGGTGCTGGTCCGCTTGCGCCGGCCCGCGCAAGTGGCCACTTGAGGGTGATGGACTCGGTCACTCCGCTTGAGCGCATCCGCCGGCAGCTTGCGCTAGCGGTCGGTGAGAATGCGGTGTTCGACGGCTGGACCCCGACCGCCGTCGAGGCTGCCGCGCTCAGTGCTGGCGTGGAGCCAGTTCAGGCCCGGCTCGCCTTGCCCAAAGACGCCGTCGGGCTGATCGATGTCTACGGCCAGGCCGTCGATCGTGCGCTGGAGGAGGCATTCCCGCCGGAGCGGGTGACCGTCATGAAGATCCGCGCGCGTATCCGGGAGCTGCTCTGGACGCGGCTCCAAGTGCAGGCGCCGGCCCGCGAAGCGATCCGACGGGCGCTGGCGATCCTGGCCATGCCGCAGAACCTGGCGAGTGCAGCCCGGTTCTCTTGGCGAACGGCGGATGTCATCTGGCGTATCGCCGGAGACACTGCCACCGACTACAACCATTACACCAAGCGGCTGACCCTCTCGGCGGTATATGGTTCGACCCTGCTTCACTGGCTCAACGACGAGAGCGAAGGCTTCGCGGAGACCGCGGCCTTTCTCGACCGGCGAATCGATGAAGTCATGCGGTTCGAGAAGTGGAAGGCCGACTGGCGCGCCGGCAGCGATCGGCGGCCGAGTCTCAGTCGCTTCGTGGCCCGCCTGCGCTACCCGCCACGCTGATCGGATCAGCTAAAGCGAAACGCCACTAGCATTCGGCTGTCGTTATTGATAATCACTCGCAGCAATGACCGTGGCGACTCCTTCCGCGCAATTCGCGCTTCCCCTTGACCAGCTCCGCGTCGGCAGCCGTGCGCGCATCCACGGCGTCGACTGGAGCGCGCTCGAGGAGGGTGAGGCTTGCCGGTTAAAGCACTTCGGCTTCGACGAAGGAGTCACGGTGGAGCCGCTGCACCAGGGTCCGTTCGGGCGTGACCCGCTGGCCGTCCGCGTCGGGCGGATGACTGTGGCCATTCGGCGGACACATGCCCGCGCGATCAAAGTCACCCTTGGCGCCTGACCGGACCTGACCGGCCATGAACCCGGCACCCCTCGTTGCGGTTGTCGGCAATCCCAACGCCGGCAAGAGCGCGCTCTTCAATGCCCTGACCGGCGCACGGCAGAAGGTCGGCAATTACCCGGGCGTCACCGTTGAGCGGAAGAGCGGCCGAACGGTTTTGCCCGACGGCCGCCCAGTTGAGCTGGTCGACTTGCCCGGGGCCTATGGGCTCGATCCATCCAGCCCCGACGAGGCGGTCACCCGCGACGTGCTGCTCGGCCGTTTCGCTGGCGAGCGCCGACCGGACGGCCTGCTGATCGTCCTCGACGCCTCCAACCTCGACAATCATCTGCGTTTCGCGCTTCAGCTGATCGGTCTTGGCCTGCCGACCGTGGTTGCCCTCAACATGATCGACATGGCTCGCCGCGACGGGTTGGAGATCAGTGCCGAGCGGTTGTCGGCGGAGCTCGGAGTGCCGGTCGTGGAAACGGTGGCGGTGCGTCGCCGCGGAACGGATGCGACTCGCGAAGCGCTCGGCAGCGCACTGCTCGGGCCGAAGCGTGCGCCGGGCGGAGTTCACGCCGATGTTCATCGGCAGGCCCGCTCCGTGGCCGACGCGGCGATCGTCAGCGAAACGCCCGTACGCCGCTGGACTCACCGGCTCGATCGCGTGTTGCTTCATCCGATCGCGGGTCCGCTGATCCTGACGCTCGTCATGTTCACCATGTTCCAGGCGGTGTTCGCCTGGTCCGAAGCGCCGATCGGCTGGATCGAGGGCGGGATGGCCGCGCTTGGCGAGGGGTTCACCGCTGCTCTGCCGGACGGCTGGCTGCGCTCGCTGACCGTCGATGGAATCATCGGCGGGGTCGGAGCGGTGGTGGTGTTCTTGCCGCAGATTCTGATCCTGTTCCTGTTCATCCTCTTGCTGGAGGGCACCGGATACATGGTCCGGGCCGCCTTTCTGATGGACCGGCTGATGAGCCGTGCCGGACTGTCCGGGCGCGCCTTCATCCCCCTGCTGTCGAGCTTCGCCTGTGCGGTGCCGGGCATCATGGCGACCCGCACCATCGACAATGAGAAGGACCGGCTGACCACCATTCTCGTGGCACCCCTGATGACCTGTTCGGCGCGGCTGCCCGTCTACACACTGATCATCGCCGCCTTCATCCCGGAGCGCGATGTCCTTCCCGGCATCAACCTGCAGGGCGTGGTGATGTTCGGTCTTTACGTCGCCGGCATCGTCGGTGCGCTCGGCGCCGCCTTGCTGCTGCGGAAGACCGTCGCTCGCGGTGCCTCCAGCTTCTTCATGATGGAGCTGCCCAAATATCAGCTGCCCGCCCTCAAGGATGTGGCGCTCGGGCTGTGGCAGCGGGCGATCATCTTTCTGAAGCGGGCTGGAGGAATCATCCTGATCACCACGGTGGTTCTGTGGGCGCTCGCCAGCTTCCCGCAGGCCGGGCCGGGCGAGAAGCAGACCGAAGTCTCGATCGCCGGCCGGATCGCATCCGGGATCGAGGTGCTGGTGAAGCCGATCGGCTTCAATCACGACATTGCGCTGGCCTTGCTGCCTTCCATGGCGGCGCGCGAGGTGGCCGTTTCGGCTATCGCGACCGTTTACGCCATCGATCAGGCTGACGAAGCGCAGATGAACCAGAGTCTGGAGGAGCGGCTTAGCGGCAATTGGCCGTTGCCGACTGCGTTGGCCTTCCTGGCATGGTTCGTGTTCGCGCCGCAGTGCATCTCGACCATCGCCGTGACTCGACGCGAAACCAATGGCTGGAAGTGGCCGCTTTTCATGGTGACTTATCTCTTCGCTCTGGCCTATCTCGCGGCAGGAGCGACCTACTGGATAGCGGTCGCCGCAGGTTTGTAGGGAGAGAGCGGTGGCAGGCAGCGTCAACAAGGTCATCCTGGTCGGGAACTTGGGCAAGGATCCCGAAGCGCGCAGTTTCGCCAATGGCGGCAAGGTCGTCAGCTTCAGCCTCGCCACGTCCGAGAATTGGAAGGACCGCAACTCGGGCGAGCGCAAGGAGAAGACCGAGTGGCACAATGTGTCGATCTTCTCCGAAGGCCTTGCTCGCGTCGCCGAGCAATATCTCAAGAAGGGCAGCAAGGTTTACCTCGAAGGCCAGCTGGAAACCCGCAAGTGGCAGGACCAGTCGGGCAACGATCGCTACACCACCGACGTGGTGCTGCGGAACTTCAACAGCTCGATGGTGCTGCTAGACGGCCGCGGCGAGGGCGGGGGCGGCGGAGGTGGCTTCGGCGGTTCTCGCGGCAGCAGCGGCGGCGACTTCGACGACGGAGGTTTTGGCTCGGGCGGGTACGGCGGCGGCTCCAA
>CADCWB010000200.1 GCA_902806295.1 uncultured Sphingomonas sp.
ACGGAACGCCCGAACTGAAGGCACACTTCCCCGAGGCTATGCATCTGCTGTTCGAGCCGGTCGCCGAGTTCATCCCGGCGATCCGGCGCAACTATCAGGCTATTCGGCACGAGATCGCCAATGTTGCAGTTGCGGATCGGACCGGTGAGACGATGCTGGCGCTGGAAAGCGTAGTCAATGTTCCGGGCCAGGAATTTTCTCACAGCCACATCGTGTCAGACCCGGCCGAGGGGGCGACCCACCGGTCGGTTCCCATGACAACGCTCGACGGCTTTCTCGAAGGCCGCAACCTGCCGGAACCCTACCTCCTCAAGATTGACATCGATGGGCACGAGCTGGCGGCGGTGGCCGGAGCGACCGCGACGCTCAAGAAGTGCGCTGCCGTGATGATCGAGGCACAAGTCGCGGAGTTGCCCCAGCGGATCTCGGCCATCGCCGAGCAGGGTTTTGTTCTGTTCGATCTCACGGAGCCCTGCTATTACGACAATGCGCTGTGGCAGTGCGACGCGGTTCTCCTGCGAGAGGATGTCCACCGGCGGCATTTCTCGCAATTGGGCGCTGACTTCGACGCCTCCAAATATTCGATGTTCAAGGTCCAAGGACGCCGGCCGGTTCGTCCGCGTCCCCCGCAGAGCGGCAAAACCAGCGCCAATTCGCCGACTGGTTAGCCGCGGCCGTATTCGTCATCGAGCGTGAAGATGCCGTCGTCGCACAGATAGGGTCCGCAATGAACCGCGATCAGCTTCAGCGGGACCTTGCCGCGATTGGCAAGGCGGTGAGTGGTGCCCGCTGGAATGCTCCCGCCCCGTATGCGGGTGTAATCATGCCAATTTCTTGGAAGCGACTAACCTCGAAGAGCTCCAGCGCCCTCAGGTAAAGCATTGTTAAACGACAAGGGAAAGTGGTGCTGCCGGTGAGGATTGAACTCACGACCTCAGCCTTACCAAGGATGCGCTCTACCACTGAGCTACGGCAGCACTGTTCCGGATGACGCGCGCCTATGGCGATGCAGGCGTTCAGGTGTCAAGGTAATCGCATGACCGACAAGGATAAAGCCGAACGGCTGGCTGCCGCGCTGCGGGCAAACCTGAAACGCCGCAAAGCGCAGGCGCGGGAGCAAACCAGCGCCCCTGCGAAGGTGGGGGCCCAGTTCCCTTCTGGCCACACCGAGGACGAAAACAACTAGGCTCCTGCCTTCCCAGGAGCACTTTACAGCGGCGTGCAGGCTTGCTCGAGCCAGGCGCGGTCGCCGCCGGACAGCCGTGCGCCGACCTTCTCCACGACCTGGGCATGGTAAGCGTTGAGCCAGGCGAGCTCGTTCGGACTCAGCATTCTGCGGACGATCAGCCGCCGGTCGATCGGCGCGAAGGTCATGGTTTCGAACCCGAGCATGTCCTTTTCCGCGCCTTCGACCTGCCGTTCCTCGACCAGCACGAGGTTCTCGATCCGTATCCCGTACTCGCCCGCCTTGTAATAGCCGGGCTCGTTGGACAGGATCATGCCCGGCTGCAACGGCTCGTCGCCGCCGCTCTGGCCGCTGCCCACGGGCGAAATGCGTTGGGGTCCTTCATGGACCGAGAGGAAGCTGCCAACGCCGTGGCCGGTTCCGTGGGCGTAGTCTAGGCCCGCCTCCCACAGCGGCCGCCGGGCAAAGCTGTCGAGCTGGCTGCCGCGCGTTCCCTTGGGGAAGACGGCGGTGGCGATGGCGATGTGGCCCTTGAGCACCCGGGTGAAGCGGTCGCGCATCTCGGCTGTCGGCTCGCCGATCGGCACCGTGCGCGTGATGTCGGTGGTGCCGTCGACATATTGGCCGCCCGAATCGATCAGGTACAGGCTGCCCAGCTCGAGCTTGCGGTTGGTCTTTTCGCTCGACCGGTAGTGGACGATGGCGCCGTTCGGCCCGGCCCCCGAGATGCTGTCGAACGACAGGTCGCGGAACTCGACATTCTCGCGGCGAAGGGCTTCCAGCCTGTCGGAGGCGGTCAGCTCGTCGACCGAGCCGCTTGGCGCCTCAACATCGATCCAGTGGAGAAAGCGCGCGATTGTCGCGCCATCGCGGGTCTGCGCGGCCTTGTGCCCGGCGACTTCCGCCGAGTTCTTGATCGCGCGCGGAAGCACCGTCGGATCGCGCATCGGCAGCACCTTGGCGCCGGCGCGTTCAAGCGCGTCGAAGATCGCTGCGACGGCTCGCTCGGGATCGACCACCGCGGCCTTGCCCCGGAGCTCGCTCAAGCCACTCTCGAACGCCGAGCGCTCGTGGACGCGGACACCGTTGCCCAGGTGCTGCTGCACCTCCGGCCCGATCTTTTCCGAAGCGACGAACAAATCGGCAGTGCCGTCGGCGTGAACCAGAGCATAAGCGAGCGCGACGGGCGTGCGGCTGACGTCCTGGCCACGGATGTTGAACGCCCAGGCAATTGAATCGAGCGCGGACAGGACCGCGGCATCCGCCTTCTGCTGGGCGAGCCAGTCGCCGATCTCGGTCCGCTTCTCGGCGGCCGATTTGCCGGCGTGCTTCTCGTCGTGGACGACCAGCTTGGCCTTGGACGCCTCGGGACGGTCGTTCCAGATCTTGTCGATCGGATTCTGTTCGACCGCGACCAACTCCGCGCCTCGAGCCTTCAGCGCCACTTTCGCGCGCTTCACCCAGTCGTTGGTATGCAGCCAAGGGTCGTAGCCGATGCGCGCACCCTCGCCGGCATGCTCCTTGAGCCACTCGGTGATGCTGGTTTCGGGAACCGACTGGTAGCTCCACTCGGTGGCGCTGACCTGGCTGCGCACCTGCAGCGTGTAGCGGCCGTCGACGAAGATCGCGGCTTCTTCCGGCAGCACCACCGCGGAACCGGCCGAGCCCTCGAACCCCGTTAGCCACTGCAGCCGCTGGGCATAGCTGCCGACATATTCGCTCATATGCTCGTCGGTGAGCGGGACGACGAAGCCGTCGAGGCGGTCGGCCCTGAGCTGTTCGCGAAGGGCGGCGAGGCGGTCTGCGTACGAGGACATCCACTAACTCCGTTCGCCTAGAGCCCTTCGGCAAGCTCAGGACAAGCTTGTCGAAGGGCTGTACTTCTTACAAGGCGCGTAAGTTAAAGTGCAGGGCTTCGACAAGCTCAGCCCGAACGGAGTTTCTGTGATCAACCTTTCATGTCCGCCTAAAGCCGAACAGCGCCCCCACAGCTACGAACGTCACGGCGTGACGGTCGAGGACCCCTGGGCGTGGCTGCGCGACCCAGGCTACCCGGAGGTCACGGACTCCGACGTCCTCGCCTACCTCAAGGCCGAGAACGCCTACTTTGAAGCCTGGGCCCACCAGCACCGCCAATTGCTCGACGACCTGTTCGAGGAAATGAAGGGGCGCATCAAGGAAGACGACAGCTCGGTCCCAATCCGCGACGGCGACTGGCTCTACTGGTGGGCGTTCACCCCCGGCGACCAATACCGCCGATGGTACCGCCGCGCCGTGGGCGGTGGCGAAGACCAGGTCATCTTCGACGAGCCCGCGGAAGCGGACGGCCGCGAATATTTCCGGCTCGGAGCCCTGGAAGTCAGCCCGGACGGCAAGCTGCTCGCGACCCTCGCCGATTATGACGGCTCCGAGCGCTTCGAGTTGCGGATCCGCGATCTGGCGACCGGCAGGGACATGGAGACTGTGACCAAGGTCGGCATCGGCCAGCCGGTGTGGACCAGCGACAGCCGAGGCGTGGTCTTCAACGAGGTCAACGAGCAGTGGCGCAGCTATCGGGCGCGGTACCACCGCCTCGGCGAGCCTTTCGAGCAGGCTGTAACCCTGTACGAGGAAACGGAGGAGCTCGGCTTTTCCGTAAGCGTCGGCCGGTCCCACGACAGGAGCTTCATTCTCGTCTCGACCGGTGACAATGCCACCAGCGAGGTGCGTTTCGTCTCGGCCGCCGACCCCACCCAGCCGCTGACCCTGATCTCGCCGCGCAAGGCGAACCGCGAATATCATGTCGACGCCGCGCATGGACGGTTGTGGATCCACACCAACGACGACCATGTGAACTTCCGGCTGGCGTCCGCGGACCCCGCCGCCCCGGAAGCCTGGAGCACGGTCGTGGAGGGCTCCGAGCGCGTCTATATCACCGGGGTCGTCGCCTACCGCGATCACCTAGCGATCAGCAGCCGCGTCGACGGGCTCGATCAGCTCCTGCTGCGCACCTACGACGGCGAGGAGAGCAGCATTTCCTTCCCGGAGGCGAGCTACAGCGCCTCGTTTCAGGGCAATCCGGAATTCGCTCCGCAAGCTTACCGGCTGGGCTATTCTTCGATGGTCACGCCCGCCACCGTTTACGATTACCACCCCGGCGGCGGCGAGCTCGAGGTGCGCAAGGTCCAGGAGATTCCGTCGGGCTACGACGCGTCCCTGTACGAGACCGAGCGGGTGATGGTCGAGGCGCGCGACGGCGCGCAAGTCCCGGTCTCGGTGGTTTACCGGAAGGGCTTCGAGAAGAACGGCACCGGCAAGCTCTTCCTCTACGCCTACGGCGCTTACGGCCACGCCATTCTGCCGGCGTTCAATAGCAACCGCATGAGCCTGCTCGATCGCGGCTGGGCCTGCGCCATCGCCCACATCCGCGGCGGCGACGACCTTGGCTATAAATGGTTCCTTGATGGCAAGCTGACCAAGCGCACCAACACGTTCAATGACTTCGTCGACGTCGCGAAGGGGCTAGTCGCCCACGACTTCACCGCACCCGGGCGGATCGCAATCAACGGCGGCTCGGCCGGCGGCGAGCTGATGGGCGCGGTTGCCAATTCCGATCCGGAGTTGTGGGGGGCGGTGATCGCCGACGTGCCGTTCGTGGACGTCCTCAACACCATGCTCGACGACACGCTGCCGCTGACGCCCGGCGAGTGGCCGGAATGGGGCAATCCGATCGAGGATAAGGCCGCATTTGAGTTCATCCGCAGCTACTCGCCATACGACAACGTCAGGGCGCAGGATTACCCGCCGATGCTGATCACGGGCGGCCTGACCGACCCGCGGGTGACTTATTGGGAACCCGCCAAGTGGGCGGCCCGGCTGCGCGCGACCAGGACCGACGACAATCTGCTGCTCTTGAAGATCAACATGGGCGCCGGCCACGGCGGCAAGTCGGGCCGGTGGGAACGGCTGCACGAAGTGGCGGAGACCTATGCGTTCATGCTGACCCAGATCGGCGAATGACGCGCCCGACCTTCGAACTCGCTTTCGTTGCCCGGCCTGAGCACATCGATCAGCTCGGGCACGTCAACAATGCGGTTTGGGTGCAGTGGATCGAGCAGGTCGCGGTGGCGCATTGGGAGGCTGTCGCTGCGCCGGAGCACCAGGAGGCCTATTTCTGGGTGATCGTGCGGCATGAGATCGATTATTTGCGGCCCGCGTTCGAAGGCGACCGCGTCGTCGGCAAGACCTGGGTCGGCGAATCGCAGCGCGGAGCGAAATTCGACCGGCACATGGAGTTCACCGGCAACGACGGTCGCACCTGCGTTCGCGCGCGGACCTTCTGGGCAATCATCGACAAGGCCGCCGGGCGGCCGATCCGCGTCCGGCCCGAGGTAATGGCACCGTTCCTCGGCTGATTTTTCTGTCCTACACGATCGTCAAATGGCATTGGCGCGGTTGATGCGCTGCTATCTCGCTCGCTTCCGCGCTCACCGCACGTTGGGAGCGTTGGAAAACGGGCTCGGCACCGCGCACATTGGGAACATTTGGCCGCGATGACCCGTCCCGTCCTGCACGATTATTTCCGCTCCTCGGCGGCGTACCGGGTGCGCATCGGCCTCAACTTCAAAGGCGTCGATTACGCGAGCCGGACCGTTAACCTGGTCGCCAGCGAGCAGCAGGGGGAGGCCTATCGCACCCTCAACCCGCAGGGCCTCGTGCCGACGCTGGAGATCGACGGCCACCGGTTGACCCAAAGCCTGTCGATCCTGGTCTACCTCGACCAGCGCTTTCCCGAGCCGCTGCTGATGCCGCGCGACCCCGCCGAGGGTGCCCATGTCCGGGCGATGGCGCTGAGCATCGCCTGCGACATCCACCCGCTCAACAATCTGCGCGTGCTCAAATATCTGAAGCACCAGCTCAGGCAGACGCAGGAGGCGACGGACGCCTGGTACGCGCACTGGATCGTCGAAGGCCTGGGTCCGCTTGAAGCGATGGCGGCGCCGCGGTCGGGCGACTTCTTGTTCGGCGACGCGCCGACCATCGCCGACGTCTGCCTGGTGCCGCAGCTGTTCAACGCCCGGCGGTTCAATGTACCGCTCGACGAATATCCGACCCTGCTGCGCACAGATGCCAATGCGCAGCGGCTGGAAGCGTTTGCCAACGCCCACCCCGACAAGCAGGAGCAGGTGCAATGAACCGGGTCGACAACATCAACCGCGGCATGGCCGACCTCAAGCCGCTGCAGTCGGTCGACATCCCGTCGCTCAAGGGCAAGGTCAGCGACGAAGAGTGGGCGATCCGCGTCGACTTGGCCGCGGCCTATCGCATGGTGGCCTATCATGGCTGGGACGACCTCATCTTCACGCACTTGTCGGCGCGCATTCCCGGGCCCGAGCACCAATTTCTGCTCAACCCCTACAATCTGATGTTCGAGGAGGTGACCGCCTCCTCGCTGGTGAAGGTGGACGTCCACGGCAATCCGGTCGGCCCAACGCCGTTCATCACCAATCCGGCGGGGTTCACCATTCATTCGGCGATCCATATGGCGCGCGAGGACGCGCATGCGGTGATGCACCTGCACACCCCCGCCGGCCAAGCGGTCGCGGCCCATTCGGAAGGGCTGCTGCCACTGACGCAAACGGCGATGCTGGTCCGCGGCGACCTCGCCTTCCACGATTATGAGGGGGTGGCGACCGATCTCGAGGAGCGCGAGCGGCTGGTCGCCGAACTCGGCAACAAGAGCGGCATGATCCTGCGCAACCACGGTACGCTGGCCGTTGGCGGCAACGTCGGCGAGTGCTTCATCAAACTCTATTTCATTGAGCGCGCCTGCCAGGCGCAGATCATGGCGCTGTCGGCGGCGGACCAATGCAACAGTCCGCCGCAGGGAACGCCCGAGCTTGCCGCCGAGCAAGGCACGGCCGGTCTCAAGGTCGCAGCGAACCTGCTCGCCTGGCCGGCACTGAAGCGCAAGGCATACCGGCTCGACCCAAGCTTCGCGAGTTGAGCGGCTTTCAATGCGTATGGAAGCTATGAACATTCAGCCAGCATCGCCGGAAGCTTGGTCGCTCTCCAAGGCGAAAGCGTGAGCATGGCAGCCGAGCCGGCGAGCATCGTGGCATTGCTCGACAAGGCAGACGCGTTCGCGGCCAAGGGCGAAGCGCGTGCCGCTGTGTCCTTCTATCAGGCCGCCCTGGAAAGCGCCGGTGGCCTGCGCCAACTTGACCCAGGAATGTCGACCCGGCTCAGAGCCGCGCAGAGCTTCATCGAGGCGCGCCTCCGAAACTTCACGCGCGCATTGGATGGCGCGGCCGACGAGCTGGATCCGGCGGATGTTTCCGGCTCGCTGCGGCTCCGGCATGCGCTGGATATTGTTAAGGGTAGCCGTGAGATTTACCCGCAGCAGCCCGCCGCGCTGTATTACCCGTACCTCGCACAACGGCAATTCTTTGAGCGGGACGAGTTTGATTGGCACGCGACGGTCGAGGCGGCAACGGCCGAGATACGATCGGAGTTGATCGCGCTTTTAGCCGACGGTGCTGACTTTCGGCCCTACGTTGAGCGCAGCCCGAACCGCCCCGCGCGCGACTTCCATGGGCTTAACGACAATCGTGCCTGGACTGCGCTTTACCTGTGGAAAGACGGTCAATACGTACCGGAAGTCGGCGAACGCTGCCCGGTGACCACGCGCACGCTTGGCAAGGTGCCGTTGTCCCGCATAGGCGCCCGAACTCCATCCGTATTCTTTTCGCGGCTGGAGCCGGGCGCGCACATCCCGCCGCATACCGGCATGCTCAACAGTCGCCTGATTTGCCACTTACCGTTGATCAATCCACCGGGCTGCTGGTTGCGTGTTGGCAACGAAACGCGCCAATGGACCGAGGGCGAGTTGCTGATCTTCGACGACAGCATCGAACATGAGGCGCGGAACCCGACGGGGGAGCTGCGCATAGTTCTTATATTCGACATTTGGCGGCCCGAACTATCGCCCAGCGAGCGCAAAGGGATTACGTCTATCTTCAACGCGATCGACCAGTTTCGGGCCGTCGAGGAGAGCTGACGCCGGGCAATCTTTCAAGGCGGCTGAGCCCACCGTGACGATGCAGTCCCAAAATTGTCTCAAAACCCGCTAAACGCCCATATCATTTGGTTAAATTTCTGGTAATGGGATCGGGCGGGAGAACCAATGACTCAATATCGCGTGTTTTATCGAACCGATAACAAAGAGCGGCTACGCGGCTTCGAACCGATCGAAGCTGGGGACGACACCACGGCAATCAGGGACGCCGAGGCGCAGCAGCGCGCCATCGCCGTTGAGCTTTGGTGCGCTAACCGACTGGTGAAAAAGTGGGATCTCGTTCAGGCGAACGCCAACGAGGCTTAGCGCCGCTGGGCTGGGCGAGCGCCGTCGATGATAGCTTGAGCCTCGCCCAGAAGGCGCTGGTCGACTGCATCGAACAGCAGTTGCTTGTTGGCCGGGCCATAAAGCGAGGTGAGCAGCGCCTGCGCTTCGGCGCGCATGTCCGGACATCCGTAGAGTGCCCGCAAGCCCAGGTCAGCTGAAGGAGCTTGCGTGCTCACAAAATGCGTCGCCGCGGCTATGACACAATGCCGATAGTTGCGAATGATTTTGAGTTCCGCGGTCGAAACCGTGGGCCGGCCGCTGCGCGGTCGCCTGCTGCCCGAAACTAAGGCCGGCTTGCTCGAAGATCGAACGGGCGGGGCTGTCGAAACTGCAACCGCAGCAACGTCGCCGTCGGCGCTGCTTTCCCTAGGAATTGCGTCCGAAGCGAAGACAGCGAAGAGCAGTGGTGCGGATAGAGTGAGCGACATCTGACCCAACCTGCAAACAATGCGGCTGATCACTGTAACACGGCTAGCAGATTTTTGCCTCTTCGAATTGGTCGACGGGCGCCCTCAACTACCCCGAGCGCGTCGCAACGTCCGCAATGGATAAAAAGCGGACATCAGCATCAGGCCAGAAAGTTGCGGACGAACTCGCTTGCCGGCGCGCCCTGGATCTCCGCGGGCGAAGCGAATTGCTCGATGCCGCCGATATTGAGGATCGCGACGCGATCGGCCAGGCCGAAGGCTTCTTCATGGTCGTGGGTGACGAAAATCGACGTGAGGCCGAGCTCGTCGTGGATCTTGCGCAGCGCGTCGCGAAGTTCGCGCCGGACCTTCGCATCAAGCGCTCCGAGCGGTTCGTCGAGCAGCAGGATGCGCGGGTCTCGGGCCAGCGCGCGCGCAAGTGCAATCCGCTGGCGCTGGCCTCCCGACAGCTGGTTCGGATAGCGCGAACCCAGCCCCGGCAATTGCACCAGCTCGAGCAATTGCTCGACCCGTTCGGCAATCGCGCTGCGGGACGGCCGGGACGCCCCGGGCATCACATCCAGGCCGAAGGCAATGTTCTGCGCTGCGGTCATGTGGCCGAACAAAGCATAATGCTGGAACACGAAACCGATCCCACGCGACGCCGGCTTGGCAAAGGTGACGTCCTCGTGACCGAACCACACGCGCCCGTGCTCGGGCACTTCCAGGCCGGCGAGGATGCGCAACAAGGTGGTCTTTCCCGAGCACGACGGTCCGAGCAGCGCGACGAATTCCCCGTTGGCGACGCTCAACGATACGCGGTTGAGCGCCGGGTAAGCCGAGTAGCTTTTCGAAACGCCGTCGACCCGGATCGACATGTCAGAAGCGGGCCGCGAGTTCGCCCCGGTGCCGCCATTCCATGGCGGACTTGAGGGCAAGGGTGACGAGGGCGAGGAGTGTAAGGAGCGACGCAACGGCGAAGGCGGCGACAAAGTCATAGTCATTGTAGAGAGCCTCAACTTGTAGCGGCATGGTGTTGGTCTCGCCGCGAATATGACCGGAAACGACGCTGACCGCGCCAAACTCGCCCATCGCCCGGGCGTTGCACAGGATCACGCCGTAGAGACGGCCGAAGCGGAGGTTGGGCACCGTCACGCGCCAGAAGGTCTGCCACCCCGAGGCTCCGAGCGTGGTGGCGGCTTCCTCCTCGCCGCGCCCCTGCGCCGTCATCAGCGGGATAAGCTGTCGGGCGACGAAGGGGAACGTGACGAAGACCGTTGCGAGCACCAGCCCGGGAAGCGCGAAGATGATGCGAATGTCACGCTCGCCAAGCCACTCGCCGAACCAGCCCTGCGCTCCGAACAGCAGCACGAACACCAGTCCGGATACGACGGGCGACACCGAGAACGGGAGCTCGATAAAGGTGATCAGCGCCGACTTGCCGCAGAAGTCGAACTTCGCGATCGCCCAGGCGGCGGCGATGCCGAAGATGGTGTTCAGGGGCACGGAAATGGCCGCCACGAGCAGCGTGAGGCGGATCGCCGCGCGGGCATCCGGTTCGCTGACGGCAGCCAGCCACGCCTGCCATCCGTGGCGCAGCGCCTCGGTCAGCACCGCGGCGAGCGGAAGCACGAGCATGATGCCGACGTAAACCAGAGCGGCGAAGATCAGCGCCGCCTTGGCCGCGGCCGGCTCGCGAAGACTTGTAGAGCGCATCAGCCGAGCCTCCGCCGTTGCGCGTGCTGGAGGAAGTTGAGCAGCGCCAGGATCGAAAAGGAAATCACCAGCATCACGCACGCGATCGCGGCGGCCCCGGTGTAGTCATATTCCTCGAGCTGAGTGACGATCAGCAGCGGCGCGATTTCCGATCTGAACGGCATGTTGCCAGCGATAAAGATGACCGAGCCATATTCGCCCGCGCCCCGCGCAAAGGC
>CADCWB010000201.1 GCA_902806295.1 uncultured Sphingomonas sp.
GCTGGTCGCTCAGGCGCTCGGCAAATACGATGTCGAGTTCAGCGAGACGATCCGGCTGGCTGATCACGACGTCAAGCCCGGGGTGCAGTCCGATGAAGGCAATGGCGACGCCTGGCCCGACATCCGCCGCCGCATCCTTGCCGCCGATATTCTTATCTTTGGCACTCCTATCTGGCTCGGGCAGCCATCGAGCATCGCCAAGCGGGCATTGGAGCGAATGGACGCGTTCCTGAGCGAGACCGATGAGGCCGGACGGATGCCGAGTTTCGGCAAGCTGGCGGTCGCGGCGATCGTGGGCAACGAGGACGGCGCACACCGGGTTACCGCGGACCTGTTCCAGGCACTGAACGACGTCGGCTGGACCATCCCGTCGGCCGCCGCTGCCTACTGGGTCGGCGAGGCGATGCACAAGACCGACTTCAAGGACTTGCCGGAGACCCCGAAGGAAGTGACCGAGGCGGTGGACATGCTCGCGTCGAACGCGGCTCACCTCGCCAAATTGCTTGGGGCCGAGCCCTACCCAGGGGCAAAGCCGAACCCATGAACGTGTCGAGCGCCATCCGTGGAGTCGGCTTGGCCGAGCGGCTGGCCGCTACCAGGGCGCTGAGCCTTGCGCTGGCTAATCCGTTGTCTGACGCGGACGCGACGATCCAGCCGCATCCTGACGCGTCCCCGGCCAAGTGGCACCTCGCGCATACGACCTGGTTCTTCGAAACCTTTGTGCTGCGCGACCATGTCGCAGACTACCGCGTGCACGACGGGCGCTGGCCGTTCCTGTTCAACAGCTACTACGAAGGCGAAGGCGAGCGGCACCCGCGCGCCCGGCGTGGCATGATCAGCCGGCCCAGCCTGGACGAGGTGCGCGGGTGGCGGGCCCATGTCGATGAGGCGCTGGATCGCGCCCTGCCTCGGCTGCCCCCCGCTGCATTGGAGTTGGTAGCGCTCGGCATCCAGCATGAGCAACAGCATCAGGAGCTGTTCCTGACCGACATCCTCGCGACCTTCGCCGAGAACCCGCTGGAGCCGGCATATGGCGAGCTTCCATCCGCAGCCTGCCTTGCGATGGAACCACTCACTTGGCTGCCCGGCCGCGAAGGCATCGTCGAAGTGGGAGCGGGCCCGGACGAGTTCGCCTTCGACTGCGAACGCCCGCGCCATCGCACCCTGCTGCACCCGCATGCCATCGCCCATCGGCCGGTCACCAATGGCGAATGGCAGGAATTCATCGCTGGCGGCGGTTATCGCACGCCCGCCCTGTGGCTGAGTGAAGGCTGGGATTGGGTCCGGCGCGAACATATTGCCGCGCCGCTTTACTGGCATGAGGATGGGACTGCTTTCACGCTCGGCGGCCGGCGCGAACTCGACCGCGCCGCACCCGTCGCCCACGTCAGCTACTATGAGGCGGATGCTTTTGCCCGTTGGGCCGGCGCTCGCCTGCCCACCGAGGCCGACTGGGAGGAGTTCGCCGCGGCGGCTGACCCCACCGGCGGCCATCAGCTGGACCGCGCAGGCCCGGTGATCCCGCAGGTCGGTGGCGCAGTGTTCGGCGACGTGTGGAACTGGACCGCCTCGGCCTTCTTGCCCTACCCTGGCTTCGTGCCCGCCGCTGGAACCGTCGGCGAGTACAACGGCAAGTTCATGTGCGGGCAGTTCGTGCTGAAAGGCGCCAGCTGCGCCACGTCGCGCGGGCACAGCCGGGCAAGCTACCGCAACTTCTTTCCGCCGGCTGCGCGCTGGCAGTTCAGCGGGGTCCGACTTGCTCGCGACCGCTGATCCCGCCTTCCGGGACGATGTGCTGAAGGGGCTGGCGCAGCAGCCGCCGGCCATTCCTGCCCGCTGGCTGTACGATGAGCGCGGATCGGAGCTGTTCGACGCCATCACCCGACTGCCGAGCTATTATCCCACGCGCACCGAAACCGCGCTGCTCGAAACGGTGATGTCGGCAATCGCCGACCGGGCCGGCGACGGCCGCGCAGTGATCGAGTTCGGCGCGGGATCGCTGACCAAAACGCCGATCCTGCTCAAGGCGATCAGGCCGGCGCTGTATGTGCCGATCGACATCAGCGGCGATTACCTGCGTTCGAGCGCCGCCCAGCTGGCCGAGCAGATGCCGACGCTCGCCATTCACCCGGTCGAGGCGAACTTCGGGAATGTCATCGAGCTGCCGGCCGAGGCTGCGGATCACCCCCGGCTCGGCTTCTTCCCGGGCTCGACCATCGGCAACTTCATTCCGCAGAGCGCGACCGACCTGCTGCGTCACTTCCGCGCGACCTTGGGTGCAGGATCGCTGCTGCTGATCGGCATGGACCGGGTCAAGCCGGTCGAGCGCCTGATCGAAGCTTATGACGATCCGGAGAAAGTAACCGCGGAGTTCAACCTCAACCTGCTGCACCGCATCAATCGGGAGCTCGGCAGCGACATCCGGGTCGACGCCTTTTGCCACGAGGCCCGCTGGAACGACATGATGAGCCGGGTCGAGATGCACCTCGTCGCCATCCGCGAGATCGAATTCGGCATCGCCGACCGATCGTTCCGGTTCGCCGAAGGCCAGTCGATCCACACCGAGAACAGCCACAAATACGGTCCGCGCGGTGGCCGGATGCTGCTGCTGGCAGGCGGCTGGACGCCTTTGGCCGAGTGGACGGACCCGGCGCGGGACTTCGCTCTGGTGCTGGCCGAAGCGCAGCCGGAGCGGTTCGCGCCTTAGGGCCGTGTTGCCCCTCACCAGCGGCGCGGCTAAGCGAGGCTCATGCTGCTAGCCCTGTTCAACATCGCCGACCTCCTCCTCCGCGTGCTCGGCTGGATCGTCATCGCCCAGGTGGTCCTGAGTTGGCTGATCGCGTTCAACGTGATCAACACCAGTTCCGAGGGCGTGCGCCGCTTCGTGCAGGGCATCGACCGGCTGCTCGACCCGCTTTATCGGCCGATCCGCAAAATCCTCCCGGACTTCGGCGGGCTCGACCTCTCGCCGATCGTGCTGCTAATCGCCATTCAGATCGTCCGCATGCTGATTGGCGGGCTGGCCAACGACGTCGCCGTCGCGGGGGCATGAGCGCAGCGCTGATCGATGGTCGTGCGGCAGCGGACGCGCTGCGCCGGCAGCTGGCGATCCACGCCGACTTCTTTCGGGCAAGCACCGGTCGCCCGGCTGGCCTGGCCACCGTGCTGGTCGGCGAGGACCCGGCCAGCGCGGTCTATGTCCGCTCCAAGATCAAGGCGACAGAGGAAGCCGGCATGCATGGCGTGCACCGCCCGCTGCCGGCAGATACCAGTGAAGCGGAGCTGCTGGCACTCGTCGTCGAGCTGAACCGCGATCCAGGCATCGACGGTATCCTCGTCCAGCTGCCCCTTCCTGCCCAGATCGACGCGGCGCGGGTTATCGACTCCATCGACCCCGGCAAGGATGTCGACGGCTTCCACGTGGTGAACTCGGGTCGCCTCGCCATTGGCGATCCGACGGCCTTGGTGCCGTGCACGCCACTTGGCTGCCTGCATTTGCTGAAAGAGCAGCTCGGCTCGCTGAGTGGCGCGGAGGCGGTGGTGATCGGCCGCTCCAACATCGTCGGCAAGCCGATGGCCGCGCTGCTGCTGGGGGAAAGCTGCACCGTGACGATCGCCCATAGCCGCACCCGCGACTTGGCCGAGGTCTGCCGTCGGGCCGACATTTTGGTCGCCGCCGTCGGTCGGCCCGAGATGGTCCGCGGCGACTGGATCAAGCCGGGCGCCACTGTGATCGATGTCGGCATCAATCGGGTGCCGGGGGCGGAGCCGGGCAAAAGCCGGATTGTTGGCGATGTCGCCTTTGCCGAAGCGCGCGAGATGGCGGGAGCGATTACCCCGGTGCCCGGCGGGGTCGGGCCGATGACCATCGCGATGCTGCTCAGGAACACGCTGGTTGCCGCCCACCGCCGGGCCGGTCTCGCTCTGCCGAAAGGACTGTAGATGCTCGCATTGCTGATCGCCTCCGCCCCGGTCGCCACTGCCGTGGATGCCGAGCGCGCCTTCGCCGCCGATGCCCAGCGGATGGGACAATGGACCGCCTTCGCCAAATGGGCCGATCCCACGGCGGTGATGTTCGAGCCCCAGGCAGTATGGGCGCAGGGCTTCCTCGCCGGCCGCAAGAACCCGCCCAGTTCGGTCCGGTGGAGCCCGGCCAAGAGCTGGACCTCGTGCGACCGCCGAACCGCGGTGAACACCGGTCCGTGGCGCAACCCGGCGCAGCGGACCAATGGCTATTTCACGACCTTGTGGATGCGGCAGAAGAGCGGCGACTGGCGCTGGACGGTGGACGGCGGCGACGAACTGCGCACGCCGCTGGCCGCTGTCCGCCAGCCGGCCGTGCGCCGCGCCGCGTGCACCAACCCCCGCTTGCGCGCCCGCTTGATCGAGGCGGAATATGCGCGCCCGATCAACCGCGCCGCGCCGCCGGGCGACACTGGCTTCCAGCGCTCGGCCGACGGGACCTTGCTCTACCAGTGGCAGGTGCAGGCCAGCGGCGCCCGGCACACGCGGGTGCGGCTGTGGAGCGGCCGTAAGTTCGACACTGTGCTCGACCAGCGCGTCGCCGCCCCGCCGCCTGCGAAAGCCCGCGCCAACTCGTGATCGAGCTGTTCGTCTCCGCCTTCGTGACGCTGCTGGTCATCGTCGACCCGCCTGGCTGCGCGCCGATCTTCGCGTCGCTGACCAGCGGCACGGACGCGCTTCACCGGCGGCGAATGGCCGTTCGCTCGGTCGGCGTGGCCGGCGCGATCCTCGTGTTCTTCGCGCTGCTCGGCGAGCCGCTGCTGCGGACGCTCGGCATCAGCCTGTCGGCCTTTCGGCTGGCCGGCGGGATCATGCTGTTCATGATCGCGCTCGACATGGTGTTCGAGCGGCGGACCGAGCGGCGCGAGGAGCGCGCGCGGGATATCGAGGGGACGCCCGAGGCGGACGATATCTCGGTCTTCCCGATGGCGATCCCGATGATTGCCGGTCCGGGATCAATCGCCACCGTCATGCTGCTGTCGGCTCGCGCGACCGGCACCGTGGAGGGCATCGTGATGTTCGCGGCGGTCGGGGCCGTGCTGCTGCTGGCCCTGCTGGCGCTGCTCGCCGCCGGACCGCTGATGGCGCTGATCGGCGCCAAGCTGGAGGCGATGATCACCCGCATCCTGGGCGTGATCCTGGCCGCGCTGGCGGTGCAGTTCGTGCTCGACGGGCTGGAGCGCAGCCTGCCGGGCCTCGCCGGCTGACCGGCTAGCGGACCACTCGCCAGATCTTGAGCGGATTGTCCTTCGGCAAGGCGATCGGCTGCAGCCACGCAGGCGCCTGCCCGCTTTCGAGCTGGCCGTAGAAGCCCTTGGGCGCGGCGGCCATGAAGATGGTCGCCTGGCTCATGCTGGGGCAGATCAGCACATAGTCGGCGCGGCGCTGGGTGATAATCGCCCGCGCCTCGTCGGCCGAGCCGCGGAAGGCCTTCATCACGTCAGCGATGGCGGGACCGTTGCGGTGGTACGGACCGGCGATGCTGTTGTGGCGGGTGACCGTGATCAGCCGCGGGGCGAGGTCGACGAAGGTAAACACGGTGCCCTTGGGCAACTGCGCGATCGGTCGCATCGCGAGCAATGAAGGGCAGGAGGCGTTGGCGCGATTGATCCGCTTCTCCCGCTCCGTCGGCGCCTTCTTGGGGATGAAACCGATCGCCAGCGGGCCAGCCGCGCCGAGGCCGATCAACACGGTGGCGACGACGCCGGCGATTGATAGAACCGGGTTCTTGCTGCGCCAGAAGATCGGCATCAGCATCCACGCGAGACCCACGGCTCCGGTGACCGCCAGCAGCTGCGCCGCCGGGCTGGCGCGGGTTTGCCAGAACAGCAGCGCCAGCGCCGTCACCGCGATTACCGCCACCGACAGGGTTCGGCGCAGCAGGTCTCGGTCGCTCCGCCCCGCCCGCCACACCAGCAGCGCCCAGCCGGCCACCGCCACGATCGGCAAGGTCAGCACGGCAACGCCGATGCGCCAATCATGCTGGTAGATCGGCTTGGCCTCGCGCACATTGCTGAGCCACAGCCGCTCGACCTCTGGGGAGACGCCTTCCAGCCGCGACAGGCAGTCTGGCCAGGCCAGTGCGTGCCAGGCCGCAACGGATAGGCCGGCCAGAGCCGCCAGCCCGAGCCGACTGCGCCAGCCCGCTGGCGAGCGCCAGGCGAGCAGCACCAGCAGCGCTCCGCCAAGCACCGCGTCCGACAGCCACACCGGCGACAAGGCATCGCACACGGGGGTTCGGTTGGCGGTGGAGGCGAACAACAGGAAGCCGAGCGCGGTGCCGCCGGCGACGGACGCGCCATAGGTCGCGATCCGAAGTCGCTGGCCACGATCGTCGACCCACATCAGCACCTGGGCTGCCGCCGCCAGCGCGAGGTAGATCAGCATTTCCAGGCCGATGCTGAGCGACACGGCAGTAGCTAAACCGGTAGCCAGCCCGCCGCGCCGGACGCGCGGGTCGGCCAGACCGGCAACCGCGATCGCCAGCATGGCGAGCTGCCAGCCGTGGTGGTCGATCCGGGTGGGCATGAACATGCCGTTGGTGCCGGAGGCGAAGAACAGCGCCACCAGGGCGAGCGGATAGGCTTCGGCATCGACCAGCCGACGCACTACGAGCGTTAGCGCAATCAGCAGCGGCAGATAGGGCAGCAAGGGCGCGGCCGCGACCGCGAACCGCTCCGCATTGGCGCCGCTGGTGAACAGCTTCGCGACCGTGATCAGGCCGGCGAGCGGCAGGTCCACGAACCGCGACCAGTGGATGTTGGCGCCGAAGGGTGGGTCGAGCTTGTACTGGCGAAGGTCGAACCAGCCTTGGCCCGCCAGCCAGGCGCGCACCTGGCTCATCCGCATATTGTCGTCGGTGTCGACTAGCTGGAAGATCTGAATGCCGGTCCAGCGATTGTAGACCATCCAGGCGCAAGCCAGCAGCCACATCACCAGCACGACTCTCAGCCAGTGCCTGTTCGCCCAATGCGGCGTCGCCGTGTCCATGCCCGCTGATCGTCCCCGCCAAGAAGTGCTGGCGCTCTACCGGGCCAACGGTAAAGGGCAAGGAAAGACCATGCTTGCAACCCTGTCACCCGAACGCCGCGTGATCGTCGGCCAACTGCTCCGCTTTCTAATCAGCGGCGGGATCACGACCGGCCTCTACGCGATCGTCTATGCCGGGCTGGCGCAGAGCCGGCTGGCGACCCCGCAGGTGGCGAATATCTGCGGCTACCTGGCGGCGGTCGTCACCGGCTACCTCCTGCACAGCCGATGGAGCTTCAAGGACCACGGCGAGCGCGGCAACCCGGCGCGCACCACGGGTCGGTTCTTCATCGTTTCGTTAGTCAGCTACGGCCTGAACGCACTGTTCGTGTTCCTGCTGACCGACAGCCGCATGATGGGCGGCGCCTGGTGGTGGCCGTTGCTGCCGATCTGCCTGGTCACGCCGCTGGTCACCTTCACGCTCAACCGCCAATGGGTGTTCCGCTAAGATGGAACGGGTGGTCTACGATCGGATGGCCGAACTGGACCAGCTCCATTGGTGGTACCGCGCCCGCCGCGAGGTGCTCGCCGCGCTCATTCGCCGCCGCGCCGCTCCTCCGATCGGCGCACGTATCCTGGAGATCGGCTGCGGCACCGGCCACAATTTACCGATGTTAAGCGAGTTCGGCGCTGTCGAAGCGATCGAGGTCGATCCGGCAGCCCGGGCCGTCGCGGAAGGCCGGCTCGGTCGCCCGGTCGGGTCCGCCCCGCTGCCGGGCCTCAACGGAGTGCCGGAGCGGACGTTCGACCTCATCGGCAGCTTCGACGTCATCGAGCATATCGCGGACGATGCCGCAGCCGTGGCCAGCATCGCCCGGCGGCTGAAGCCCGGCGGACTGTTCGTCATGACGGTCCCGGCGCACCAGTGGATGTGGTCGGCGCACGACGTGGTGAACCACCATCAGCGGCGCTACTCGAAGAGCAGCCTGGGGCGGCTGATCGATGGATCGCCGCTGAAGCTGGAGGCACTGGGCTTTTTTAACAGTCTGCTATTTCCGCTAGCGGTCGGCGCTCGGCTGGCGGGCAAGGTCACCGGCAGGCAAGACAGCGACGACAAGCTGCCGCCTGGTCCGCTCAACGCCGCGCTGGAGAAAGCCTTCGCGGCCGAGCGTCACCTGATCGGCAGGGTTCCGCTGCCACCCGGGCTGTCGTTGTTCGCGGTCGCCTCCGCCACCTGACCGAGCCGTCCGCGCCGCTCACCACTGCCGCCGGCGATCTCCTGCACGATGTACAAGGGGCGCTGCTTGGCTTGGCTGTAGAGCCGGCCGATGTACTCCCCCATCATCGCCAGCACGAACATCTGCACCGCGCCGAGCACGACCATCACCAGCATCAGCGAGGTCCAGCCTTGGATGCTCTGCCCGCTGACGAAGGCGTACAGAATGTAGAGGATGATCAGCAGCGAGCCCAAGCTGAGCAGCAGCCCGAAATGGCTGGCGAGCTTCAGCGGCGCGGACGAGAAACCGGTCAAGGCATCGAGCGCGAACCGCAGCATCTTGCGCAGCGGATATTTGCTGATCCCCGCCGCTCGGTCAGCCCGGTCGTACAGGAATGGAACCTGCCGGAACCCAATCCAGGCAACCATGCCGCGGATGAAGCGCGCTTGTTCCGGCATGGCCAGCAACACGTTCAGCGCCCGGCGGGTCATCAGCCGGAAGTCGCCGGCATCCACCGGAAGGTCGATCTCGGTCGCGCTTGCCAGCAGGCGATAGAAGGCGTGGGCGGTGGCCTTCTTGAACTGCGTCTCGCCCGAGCGGCTGCGGCGGACGCCATAGACCACGTCCGCGCCTTCGGCCCGCATCGTCTGCAGCATGGGCCCGAGCAGTTCGGGCGGGTCCTGCAGATCGGCGTCGACGATCAGGATCAGCTCGCCTCGCGCGAGGTCTAGGCCGGCGGTCAGCGCGAGTTGGTGCCCATGGTTGCGCGACAGGTCGAGGCAGACGAGGTGGGGATCGCCCAGCGCCAGCCGCCGCATGATCGGCCAGCTGCCGTCGCGCGAGCCGTCGTTGATCAGCACGATCTCATAATCGTCGCCCATGGCCTCGCGCGCCGCGCCGGTCAGCCGCGCATGCAGCAGCTCCAGGCACGCTTCCTCGTTGAAGCAGGGCACGACGATCGACAGCGCGGTCATGGACGCTGCGTAGCGGCTCCCGCGGGGAGGCGGTAGAGGGCGGAGCCGTTCGGCCCTTGCCAGACCTTTTGCGTATTTCCGAGCAGCGCCGGGTCATGCGGCGGCGGATCGATCATCCACAGGTAATCGAATGCCTCGCGCGGCAGGTTGCGCAGCATCATGTCGACCGGAAAGGCCGAGCTCAGCCGGCAGCCCGGATCCCGCACCAGGTTGGAAGGATCATATTTCCAGAATCCCGCCGGTTCATAAATCACGGTTAGCAGCTTGGCGCCCGGCGTTTGCCAATGGTCGTTCGAGAAGCCGTAGCGACGTGCCGGGACCATGCCGCCGAGGTGGGCGTTGCGCCACATCGCCCAGCCGCCGTCCTTGCAGGTCAGGCCGACCATGCTGACCACCCGCGCACCCATCGGCACATGGTCCAGGGCCGCCAGCTGCCGCCGCTGGTCAGTCGCGGCGATCGCCAGACTGGCGGTGACGCCGGCTGTACGGGCCAGGAAGAACGCCAACGCGAGCCAAGCGATGACCCGGGCGAAGCGGATCGGTGTCTGCCCCTTGAAGCGAATGGCGAGCACCGCGATCGCAATGGCGAACGGCACCAGCCGCATGTCGGCGTAAGCCGAGCCAAAGATGATCCGCGGCAGCACGGCAAAGGCCGCCGCCAGCAGCAGAAAGGTGAAGAACAACATGCGCGAGAAGGTCAGACGCGGGATCACCACGGCCAGCACCAGCACCGCGCCGACCACCCCGACCGAGACCTGGTCGAACAGCTTCCACCGGTCCCGCAGGGCCATCTCGATCCAGCGCCCCTTGACCTCCCAGTTGAACCAGTCGTCCGTCTGGCCGCCCGATCCCTCGCGCCAGGCCAGCATGAGCAGCAGCGGCAGAGCCAGGCTCAAGCAGTGCACCGCCGCGCGCGGCGCCGACATCAGCCAGCCGCGGCCCTTGTCGTGCTGACGCACCGCCTCGCTGGCAAAGGCGAGCAGGCCCAGCATCCCCCAGCCGAAGGCATGAGCCAGCCAGACAAGGATGCTGATCGGGATGAACAGCGCGGCGCGCAACCAGCTCTTGTCCAGCCGCCCGAGGCGAAGCCACAGGCCGAAGGCCAGGAAAGCGAAGGCCATCGACAAGGCGTAGTTGACGAAGCCGAACAGGAAATGGTGACCATAAGCGAACGGCAGGGCGAACATCACGGTCGGCGGCAGGCGGTAGTGCACCTCGCGCGCGATCCACAGCATGCCGCCGACCGTCATCGGCGGAATGGCGATGACGATCAGCTTTACCGCGGGTTCCAGCCCGATCAGCTTGGCTAGGGGCACCACCAGCAGGTCGACCCCCAGATTGCCGACGACCGCCCACTTGAAGTCGTAGTATTGCTGCAGCGTCGGTGAGGACTGGAGATCCAGCGACACGCGATAGCGGCCGACGTGGCCGAACAGGTCGACCAGCGGCGGCAGCGGCGGGTAGATCAGCGGGGCGGCGGACAGCAGGATCAACAGCGCCACGAACCAGCGCTCTTCCCACCATTCCTTCGGCCGCTGACGAGCGGCCAAGTTCGGCGGGGCGGCGATGGACCAATCCATGAACGGCGTCACTAGCGACCTTGCGGCGCTTTGCCAGTCCTCCCCCGATTGCGGGAGGTCAGGCGATCGCGGGCTGAACTCCCAGCCGGGCCGGGGGCTGCTCGAGCAGGTCGGCCAGGTGCCCGCACAGCCGCCAAATCAGCAAGGTGAGCCCGATCGAGACGATCCCGTCCAGCGCATAATGCCAGCCAAGGTGAATGGAGCCGAGCCAGATCACGGCGGCATAGCTGGCCAGCAGAAGGCCGGCCTTGCGGTTGAGCTTGAACGCCGCCAGCGCAAATAGCGCGGCGAGCGCATTGTGGACCGACGGCATGGCCGAAATACCGGCGCCGACCTGCAGCGTGTCGCTGCCGTAGAAGGCGAGCAGCTTGGCCTGGATGCGGAGCGACACCAGCGGCGATCCGGTCGCAGCCTGGCCTTCGGCAAGCTTGCTCATCAGCGCATCATAGGACGGCGAGGGGCCGACGAAATGCGAATAGAAACAGGGGCCGGCCGAGGGAAAGGCGAATGCCAGCAGGCTGCCGATCACGGTCCAGACCATGATGAAGCTCAGCAGATATTGGGTCCGCAACCGATAGGACGACGCCGGCAGCCAGGCGCAGACGATCACCCCGACCGACATCGGCACGAACCAGCCGTGATAGGCACGGTCGATGAGCTGGGTCGCTTCGGGTGAGGCGAAGATGGCGTGGGTGACTCGCCACGGGTCGATGCCGAAGAATAAGGATCGATCGAGCGCAGCGAGGGCCGGGTCGAGCGAGAAGCCGGCCAGCGGCAGCACCGCCTGCTTGAAGGCGTTGAATGAGGCCATCAGGGTGGCGAACAGGAACGGCGGCCAGAGCATCATCACGCCGCGATTGGCGTCGAGCCGACCGGCAAACGATCGCCCCATCGTCAGCAGGGACTGTTTATCTACGCCCTTGCGCGCCTGCAGGCAGAGCTTGCCAAACAGAAACAGCAGCCCGACCATCAGCCACAGCGCGAACGTGCTGCGCAGGTAGAAGGACAGCAATCGGGCGAACGCCAGCGGATCGACCTGGCCGCTCGCCATGACCAGCAGCAGATAAGTCAGGATCATGGCCATCCCTGCGGCCGCGCCTTTGACCTCCCGTCCCGACGACATTCATCACCCCCAAAAGACGCTGCGCTGCCGCGTATGCGGAGTGGCTAGGCGAACAAGGTTAACAACTGCTTCGCAGCGATGCTGACCATTGGCTTCCGGGCACGTTCAACCATGCGACAGCCGAGCTTGCCTAGAGGGGTCCTCAACAATCGTTCGAGGAGTTGCACCATGAAGACCAGGTTCATCGCCGGCATTGCGCTGGCATTCGTGGCAACGGCAGCCGTTGCGCAGATGCCGCAGGCCGGCCGGGGCGATGGCGTGCAGACCCGCCAGGAAGCCGTTCAGCGCGTGCAGCAAATGTTCGCCCGCGCCGACACCAACCGCGACGGGTTCCTGACCCAGGCCGA
>CADCWB010000202.1 GCA_902806295.1 uncultured Sphingomonas sp.
CTTACTGTTCGTCGGACTGGCGATGGTAGCACAGCGCCGGTCGAGGGCGACACGACGGGGCGGTGCGACGGCCCTAGACGGAACGGGCGGCGCGAGGGCAGGACCTTCCTCTCCCGATGATGAAGGGCTCGCGCCGCAACCCCGCTCCTGATGAAGTGGGGTGGGTACCGTCGCCGGCTGCTCCCCAGGGCCGGCGGCGCTACCGCCCGGCGATGGCGCGGACGTTGTCGGCGTAGAGCCGGCCAACCGGCTGCTCGGTGGCGTCGGCCAGGCGAGCGATCCAGCGGCCGGAGGGATTGCGCTGGAACCCCACGATAAAGTCGCGGCGGACGATGGCCGAGCGGTGCAGGCGGACGAAGATCGACGGGTCGAGGCCTTCTTCGAGTGCGCTCATGCTGTGGTGGATCAGCCAGCTGCGAGGGCCGACGTGGAGTCGCATATAGTCACGCTCGGCCGAGACCCGGTCGATGTCGCGCACGGCGATCCGCACCAGACCCGTCAGGTCGGAGGCCCAGAACTCCTCCAGATATTGGCCACTAGCAAGCGTGCTCGGCTCAAGCAGCGTGCCTTCGTCGTGGCGGCGCTCGAGATGGGCGCGGGTCCGAGCGAGAGCGCGCTCCAGCCGTTGTGGCTCAACCGGCTTCATCAGGTAATCGACGGCGGCGACCTCGAAGGCGGCTACGGCGAACTGATCGTAGGCGGTCACGAAAACGACCGCCGGAGGCGGCTGTCGGCCAGCGAGCGCTCGCGCCACATCGATCCCGTCGAGCCCTGGCATGGCGATGTCGAGCAGGAGAAGGTCAGGCGACAGGGCCTCGGCCATCCGCACCGCACCCTCGCCATCGGACGCAGTGCCGACCAGGTCCACGCCCTCGCAGCGCGCCAGTAGCAGCTGGAGCCGCTCGGTCGCGAGCGGTTCGTCGTCGACTACCAGGACTTTCAGCGGACCGTCATCCATCCGCGCGGCTGTTATCGCGATCGAGGGGCAGGGTCATCAGCACGCGGTAACCGCCTTCGCCGAACGGTCCAAAGCTGCAGCGCGCCTGGCGGCCGTAGCGGGCGTCGAGCCGCTGGCATACGTTGGTGAGGCCCACGCCCGTGCTCTCCGGCTGGTAGCGCTGGCGCGGCGATTTAAGCGCGACGCCGCCGCTGTTGGTGACTTCCAGCTCCAGCAGGCCGGCCTGCTGCTCCCGTGCGGCGATCCGCAAGGTAACCTTGTCGCGCGTGGCGGACACGCCGTACTTGATCGCATTCTCCACCACCGGTTGCAGAATCAAGGCCGGCAGTCGCGCGCCCGCGAGTGGAGCCGGTACGTCGATCTCGACCTTGAGCCGGCGGGGAAAGCGAACTTTTTCGATGTCGAGGTACAGCCGTTGCATCTCGATCTCCTCGGCCAGGGTCACGTCGGCGTTGGGATCGAGCGACAGGCTGGTGCGGAAAAAGGTCGACAGCTTCAGGATCATGCTTTCCGCTTCCTGCGGCCGGCCGCTCAGCACCAGCGACGACAGGCTGTTCAGCGTGTTGAACAGGAAATGCGGGTTGACCTGATAACGAAGCGCGCGGACCTGCGCCGCCTGGGCAGCGCTTTCCGCCTGCGACGCGCGGCGCTGCAAGGCCAGCGCCTGGGACTGGCTGACCGAGGCAAGAAAGACCGCGCTCCAGGCGACGAAGAAGAACAGCCAGATCACCGTGGTGTCGGCGGCAAGCCGGAACTGGTCCCATTGCTTGAGCTCGCTCATCTTCGGCATGGTAAGGATCACCGGGTCGGCGGCAGTCTTCTCGATGCGGATCTGGTCGCCCTTCGAGATGACCACGAAACCTTCGCGCGCCTGGAAGCGGAACTCCTCCTTGCTGGAGCGCATGTGACCCTCGGCGGCCATCAGCGTAGCCGCGAGCGCGGTAGCTGCGACCATGGACGCAAGACCGGCCACCACCGCCTGCCGGCGCAGGTTGGAAGCCGGGGCCAGAAGCTTGATCGCGAGATAGACGAAGCCGGTCAGCACCAGCCCGGCGCCAAGGATCAGCACCTTGTTCTGCAGCATGGTTAGCGGATCGTCGCCCAGGAAAGCGCGGGCGACGACGGTCAGGGCGTAGCCGACCCAGAACCCGACGATGGTCTTGGCCGCCAGCCGCCAGTCGGCGAACCGACCGGGGTCAGCAGGCGCGCGACTGTCGAGCATCGCCTCGGCATTGGGCAGCATGTTCATCGGGGTCACTGTGCTGGACAGGCGGGACGGGCGCAATGCCCCGGCTTGCGGCTGGCAGAAGAGATTAGTTCTCCGGTCGAAAGCGCTAGGCAGAGGAACGCCCGGGCAGGCCGACCGTTTCGGAGGCACAAGGGAGATTTTCGCGTGACCATCGACAACCAAGAGCCGACCTGCCCGCCGCCCGTGTTGTCGGCCGATCCGGAAGGTGAGCTGGAGCGCAAGCTGCGCAAAAACCCGCACGACCAGAATGCCAAGGTCGATGTCGGCAGCGATGAATCGATGGACGCTTCCGACCCGCCGTCCACCTCGCAGCCGGGCCAGTCGGACGAGCCGGTGCCCTCGTCCACCTTCCCTGGGTAAGACTGCCGCCACTTAGGCAAGGTGAACTTATCACAAGTTGCATTTGAGTGACAGCTGGCGCGCTTGCGACGAACGGCGCACGGTTCGCCTTGCTGACGCCGACTCCCTCTGTCCTAATGTGAACGGGGGGTCGGACTTTGGTTAAGCTATCTGCAACCAGATTAGCGGCATGGTCCGGCCTGAGGGTAAAGGAGTCGGGATCATGACGACGCGTACCAGCCAGCCTGCCGGTGGCGCGCTGCTGCTGAGTGAGATCAAGGAGTTCGCCGCTTTCGAGAAGTCGACGCAGCGGTACCTGCGACGCTCGCTCGACGTGGCTTTTGGTCGCCGTGACGCGCTGGGCTGCTGGGCTCGCGACGAAGGTGAGGCCGCCTCGATCCGTGCGCAGGCTCGCCTGTACAAGCAACTCGAAGCGTTGCGGCTACAGGTGCCCGACGACAGCGGGCTCGACACGATCGAGCCGTTTATGGGCATCCTGATGACCCTGACCGCTTTCGACCTCGGCCAGGATCGCATTCCGCACTTCGCCGCCTATCGCTTCCTCTACGAGCGGCTGCTCGGCGCGGCCGCGCGGCCGTGGCTGCCTGCCGCCTTCTGCGCTGCGGCGGCGCTGCCCCACTTGCATCCGGACCGGCGGCGGCTGCTGCTTCAGTCGATCAGCGAAAGCGCGGCCACCGCGCCGGGCTGGTCGAACCGCGAGCCGGTGTTCTGGCCGGAGTGGGTCGAGAAGGTGGACGTTCCCACCGTCGCTTAAGCGTCCTCGGACCGGGGTTCTTCCGTCCCGAGCACGATGGTCGGGAACAAGACCGCCAGATCGCGCAGGCTTTCGCGGGCGCTGGTGTGCAGCACGAACACTCCGCCCGCATTCTCCCAAGCGCTGCGGTGCTTGGGGCGATCGTCGACCAGCACGTCGCCAGGGCTCATGTGATGGTGCTTGTCGCGTGCCATGCAGGTGATGATTGGCACCCCCGGGAAATGCTCGGCCGCCCAGCGCACCTTCTGCGGCGCGGCCCAATTGCCGATCGGCAGTCCTGTCAGGATGGTGGGCGTGAGGTGCTGCACCGCGTCGAACAGATCGCGGGCATCAGCCATCTCGGGCAGGGTGGCGTAGAAGTCGCGGGCCTTGGTCAGACGGCGCCAGAACTCTCGGGTGCCGTGGCGCGCCTCGAACGTCCTGACGTCGGTGCCGAGGACCTTGCGAGCGCCCGCGTCGAAGTCGGCCAGCACGCCGTCGCAGTCCAGAAAGAGACGGGGCATCTCAGATGCGGGCCGGCCTGAGGGTGACCGGGACGGGATGGTCGAGCTCCTGCCAGCCGCGCTGCTTCAGCACGTCATTGCTCTCCTTGGCCTTGCGCCCCGGGCCGAGGGACCAAGTGATGTGATAGGTCGAGCCGTCCGGCCGGTCGACAGTGCCGTCGATGGTGACGACCATCGCCTCGACCCCGCGCTCGTCGTCGGTGCGCCCGACGATGGCGGCTTTGACTTCGCCCGGCAGCTCAGGTGAATCGGGCTTTATGGTCACGTGATCAGCCACGGTCTGGTCGTAGGCGGGTGGAAAGCGCTGGAGGAGCTGCTCGCGTTCGGCGCGGTCGAGCTTCCAGCCTTTGGCGTCGCCAGCCTTGGTCATGATCGCCGAACGGCTGTCAGGCCGAACTTGTTTCAGCCCGGACGTCGAGCCTGATGAGCAGCTCAGCCGCGAATTCGCTCAGCGTGTCGTCGCGGGCGCCGAGGATGGCGATCCGATCGCCTTGCGTGGCTTCGGCGAGGAGGCGGTCCCCGACCGCTGAGCGATCCGGGATGTGTTCGGCATCGCCGCCGGCAGCCCGGACGGCCGCAGCGAGCCAGTCGGACCCGCGCGAGCGATCCACGGTGCCGCCTTGGTAGACTGGGTCGGACAGCAGCAGAAGGTCGCCGGGGCGCAGACCGGCGGCGAAGGTGGCGGCCAGTTCGTCGCCCATCTTGGCCAAGGGTCCGTAGCCATGCGGCTGGAAGAACAGCAGCAGCCGACCGGGCTGGCCCGTGAGGGTCGCTAGGCTCGCGGCGATCTTGTCCGGGTTATGGGCGAAGTCGTCGATCACGGTCACACCGGCAGCGGTGCCGACGGTCTCCAGCCGGCGCTTGAGCCCGGTGAAGCGGCCGATCGCCGGCGCGGCTTCGGCCAGCGGAACGCCAAGGGCGCGGACCGCCGCCAGAGCGGCAAGGGCGTTGGAGGCGTTATGCCGGCCGGGGACTTGCAAGGTGACTTCGTGGCTTTCCCCGCCCGCGGTGAGCGTGAAGCTGGCGCCATCGGCGGCAAGCTGAAGGTTGCGGCCGCTGACCTCCGCGCCGGGGCTGTCGAAACCATAACCGACCGCGCCGGGCAGCTGCTCGGCCAGCAGGCGCGTTTCCGGGTCATCGAGGTTCACGACGGCCGTGTCGGCCGAGCCGAGGAAGCCGGCGAACAGCGCGCGCAGTTCATCCATCTCCTTGTGATCGAGGCTGACGTTGTTCAGCACCGCGACTTCGGGGCGATAGAGCGCGATGGAGCCGTCGCTTTCGTCCACTTCGCTGACGAACAGCTCTGGATCGCCGACCAGGGCGGAGGCGAAGGGCGAGGATGGCGCGACGAAGTTCTTCATCACCGCGCCGTTCATCACAGTCGGCTGGCGGTGGCAGGCAGAAAGAATCCAGCCGATCATTCCCGTCACTGTGGACTTGCCGCTCGTGCCGCCGACGGCGACGCTGCGGCTGGCGGCGTTGAGCAGGCGGGCGAGCAGTTGCGGGCGGGTGAGGTGCTGCAGCCCGAGTTCGCGGGCTCGCGCCACGTCGGGGATGGTGTCTTCAACCGCAGCGGACGTCACCAGCACGCTTCCCTCGGCCACGCCGCTGCCATCCTGCGGGTGCAACTGAATGCCGAGCGAGCGCAGATAGTCGAACTTGGCTGCCAGTCGGCCCGCGTCGAGGGAGCGGTCCGAGCCCGCCACCCCGGCCCCGGCCGAGCGGACGATGCACGCCAGCGGCAGCATGCCGCTGCCGCCGATCCCGCAGAAGAAGTAGCTGGATTGATTCATGGCCGCCGCCCTATTGGAGCGCGTGGCAACAGGCAAAGGGTAAGGCATGCGGATCGCTGTGGTGGCGCCGAGTTGCCCGTTGAAGCGGGAGGCGGCGGAGGCGGTCGAGGCCTGTGCGGCGGAGCGCACGGGTGTCCAGCTGGTGATCCATCCGCAATGCTTCCTGTCCGACGGGCACTTCGCCGGTACCGATCGCCAGCGGCTGGCGGCCTTGCGCGAGGTGATGGGCGATCCTTCGATCGATGCTGTGTGGTTCGCGCGTGGGGGTTACGGGTCGAACAGGATCGCCGAGGCTGCGGTATGGAACTTGCCGCCCGCGGCTCTCGCGAAGAGTTATCTTGGCTATAGCGATGGAGGGTTCTTGCTGGCGGCGCTGCAAAGGGCCGGGGCGCGAGTGGCGCACGGGCCGATTCCGCAGGATGTGCTTAGAGAGCAGGGCCAGGCCGCGGTCGAGCGCGCCTTAGACTGGTTGGTCGGGGGAGCGGATCATTCGGTGGAGGGCAAGCTGAATGGCCCCGCCTTCGCGTTCAACCTGACGGTGCTGTCCTGCCTGCTCGGGACCGGCATCGAGCCGGACCTGACCGGCAATGAACTGCTGATCGAGGAAGTGGACGAGGAGCATTATCGGATCGATCGGCTGATGTTCCATCTGACGGGCTCCGCTGCGGTGCGGCGCTGTGCCGGCATCCGCCTGGGGCGGTGCTACGTGCCGGAGAACGATCGACCGTTCGGGAGCGACGAAGAAGCCATTGTACGGGACTGGTGCGAGCGCTCCGGCATCGCCTACCGCGGCCGTGCCGACATCGGGCATGACGCGGGCAACAAGGTGGTGCCGTTTCCGGTCAGGTGTTAACCGCCTTTCCCTCTGTAGGAACCATTGCAAAGCCCATCGGATTGCGCTCTACCGCTCGGTGGAACAACAGGAGGGCCTCATGGCAAAAGCATCGAGCGGGACTGGGCGTAAGGCAGGGGGTGGTCTTGCAAAGCCGGTAACACCATCACCGGACCTCGCCGCAATCGTCGGCAACGACCCGCTGCCGCGCAGCGAAGTGGTGTCGAAGGTTTGGGATCATATCCGCAAGAACAACTTGCAGAATCCGCAGAACAAGCGCGAAATCGTCGCGGACGACAAGCTGCAGAAGGTGTTCGGCAAGGACCGCTGCAC
>CADCWB010000203.1 GCA_902806295.1 uncultured Sphingomonas sp.
CGGTCATGGCCGTCCGCGCGGTCGGGGCCAGGCAGTTGACCTTAACGTTGATCTTGGCGCCTTCAAGCGCGAGCGTTTGCATCAGTCCGACCAGCGCCATCTTGGCAGCGCCATAATTTGATTGCCCAAAGTTACCGTACAACCCGCTGGAGGAGGTCGTCATGACAATCCGGCCGTAGCCTCGCTCGCGCATCCCGTCCCACACCGCCTTGGTGCAGATAACGCTGCCCATCAGGTGGACGTCGACGACTAGACGGAAGTCGGCGAGCTCCATCTTGCTGAAGCTCTTGTCGCGCAGGATGCCGGCATTGTCGACCAGGATGTCGACGGTGCCGACCCGACTAACCATCTCCGCAACCGCGGCCTCATCGGTGACGGAGGCACCGGCCGCTTCGGCCTGGCCGCCCGCAGCGCGGATCTCCTCCACCACGGCCTCGGCGCTGGCGAGCGCCTGCGGGATGTCGTTGACGATCACCCGCGCACCGGCACGAGCGAGCAGCAACGCATGACTTCGGCCCAGCCCACCGCCCGCGCCGGTAACGATGGCAGTCCTGCCCTCAAGCGATATGGCCATGATGCTCCCCTGGCTTCTTCGGCAGGGCAGTAGCGCCCTTCATGGCGGAGACAAGTTCGGCGATCATGCGCGCCGGATCGGGCCCATGGCTGCACTTCACCAGCGCGGAACCGGCAATCACTCCCGCTGCTCCGGCGGCAAGCGCCTGCTCTACTTGCCCAGCGTCCGAGATGCCGAACCCGAGTACCGGCGGAGGTGCGCCGGCCTCGGCCAGCAGCGTGAACAGCCGGTCATGGTCGAGCGCCAGCCGCTCGCGCGTGCCCGTTACTCCGGCCCGGGCGACACAATAGGTGTAGCCGGAGGAGAGTTCAGCGATGCGGCGGATGACGGGTTCGGGCGTGTTCGGTGCCGCGATCATGACGTAGTCCAGGCCGGCAACTCGTGCAGCCGCGGAGTAGGGCGCAGCCTCCAGGCTAGGCACGTCGGCCACCAGGATCGAGTCGGCCCCGGCGGTAGCGGCATCAGCCATGAAGCGCTCGCGGCCGCGCGCGGCAAGGAGGTTGGCGTAGGTCAGGATCCCGATCGGCACGGCCGGATGCCTGGCCCTGAACTGCTCGATCAAGCTGAAGCAATCGTCGACCTTGACCCCGGCCCGCAGTGCGCGGTCGGACGCCGCCTGGATCACCGGTCCGTCGGCTACCGGATCGGAGAAGGGAATGCCGACTTCCACCATGTCAGCACCGCCGTCCACCAAGGCGTCGAGTAGCGTGGCGCTGGTCGCGACATCGGGGTCGCCAAGCGTCAGAAAACCGCCGAACGCCCCCTCGGCCCGCTGCTTTAGACGCAGGAACAGCTCGTCGTACCGGCTCATGCCGCTTCCTTCAGCAGCTTCACCGCCTGCGCCATGTCTTTGTCGCCGCGGCCGGACAGATTGACCACGATGACCTGCTCGCCGCCGTCTTGGGCGAGTTCGAGCGCGTGAGCGATGGCGTGGGCGCTTTCGAACGCCGGAATGATGCCTTCCGACTTCGCCAGCGCCTGAAACGCGGCAAGCGCATCGCCGTCTTCCACACCCACGTACTGAGCGCGGCCGCTCTCCTTGAGGTGCGCGTGCTCAGGTCCGACGGCAGGATAGTCGAGCCCGGCCGAGATCGACCAGCTGTCAGCCACCTGTCCATCGGCATCCTGCAGCACCAGCGTCTCCGTGCCGTGCAAAATCCCGTGGCTGCCGCGTAGGATCGTGGCGCCATGCTCGTCGCCGTGCAGGCCCTTGCCCGCCGCCTCGACCCCGATCAGCGCGACACCTTCGTCCGGCACGAAGTCGCTGAACATGCCGATCGCATTGGAGCCACCTCCGACGCACGCGATCACGGCATCGGGCAGCCTGCCTTCGACCTTAAGCAGTTGCGCGCGCGCTTCCTTGCCGATGACCCGCTGGAACTGCCGAACCATCAGCGGGTAGGGGTGCGGCCCCGCCGCCGTGCCGAGCAGGTAGTGGGTGTCGGGGAAGCTGGCGGTCCAATCGCGCAATGCCTCGTTGACCGAATCCTTCAGCGTCCGGCCGCCAGCCGTAACCGGAATGACCTTCGCGCCCATCAGCTCCATGCGGAAGACGTTGAGCTGCTGCCGCTCGACATCGTCCGCGCCCATGTAGATTTCGGTCTTCAGGCCGAACAGCGCGCCAGCCAGCGCCGTCGCTACTCCATGCTGACCGGCCCCGGTCTCGGCGATGATCCGCGTCTTGCCCATCCGCTTGGCGAGCAGCCCTTGCGCCAACACCTGATTGGTCTTGTGCGCGCCGCCGTGGAGCAGGTCCTCGCGCTTCAGGTAGATGCGCGCACCGCTGCCGGCGCCGAGGTTTCGGCACAAGGTCAGTGGGGTCGGCCGACCTGCGTAGGTGGTCAGCAACCCCTGCAGCTCGGCGTTGAACGTCGGATCGTCCTCCGCCTCGAGGAACGCCACTTCCAGTTGCTCGAGCGCGGGCACCAGTATCTCGGGTACGTAGCAGCCGCCATAGCGGCCGAAGCGTCCATCCAGCTTCATGCAGACCTCCGGGCACCATGGCGGA
>CADCWB010000204.1 GCA_902806295.1 uncultured Sphingomonas sp.
AGCCGATTACACCGTGCAGTTTCTCGACCCGTCGTGGAGACGTGGCACGGTTTGTCTCGGCATCACTCGCGGTCGGGTTAGTCACATCGGGTGGCTCTACAACGCCCTGAGCCCCTGACTTCTATGTCCGCAATGGGTGGGGAGCGCCAGAGGTTGAAGATCCTGAGGAGGTGCTTGCCGATCAACGGGTTGCCATGTGGATCGTCGAGCATGAGGGTCGGCCGTTCGCCTACGCTCAGGACTATAGCCCCCACGACTGGGTGCAGCATCCGTTCGCACACCTGCCGCTTGGGTCACGCGGCATAGACCAGTACATCGGCGAGGCGGACCTAATCGGCTGCGGCCACGGTCGTGCCTTTGTAGATGCACACTGCGAGCGGCTGTTCTCTGAAGGTGCCCCCGCGATCGGCACGGACCCGCACCCCAACAATGGCCGAGCAATCCAAGCTTACACGCATGCGGGCTTCACGGTTGTAGCTGGCCCGCTGGATACCCGGTGGGGTCGAGCTGTTCTTATGGAACGCTGGAGGTAAGCACCTCCCGTCGTGAGCGTCCGCTTACGGGTGCCGTTGCAGCCGCTTGAAATGACCATCCGCGCTTAGCAGCCGTGTGCTCCCGATGAACAAGCGTCCGCAACTCGCCAACGGTCCACTGAAAGCAGCCGTTCTGCTATCCACCATAAGCTGACGTTAGGCGAGGCCGAGCGAAGGTCCGCTCAGGGCTGGTCCGTTACTGGCTAATGCCGACCAGTCTACGCTTACTGCAGCGCCTGTCTCGCCAGCGAACGAACGTCGACCCTCGCCTTCAAGCGAGCCGCAAGCAAAGCCGTTCCGCTGATCTTCCGCTGCGCAAACAGGATATCAGCTGGCGGCACGTGCCATGCGGCCTTGTCCGCGGCGATCACCATGCCGTGCTGCCGCAGCCCTTCCACGAACCCGCGATCGCCGAAATCGGATGATCCTGGGCGATGGAGCTCGCCCAGGATGATGTCGACCAGGGCGCCTACCTCCTTCGAATGGCGTTCAACCGCAGCGCGGCCAAAGAAACCGGCTTTCACCGCCGCCTCGATCAAGGCCGGCCGGTCCTCATCGAGGCCGGCCTGCAGCAATCGGCGGTAGGCCTCGCTGGTGGACGCAGGAACCTCCCGGACAGCGCCGAAGTCGAGCAGCACGATCCGGCCTGTGTCGGGCTGGAACCGATAGTTGGCGAAGTTCGGGTCCGTTTGCATCACGCCAAACGCGAACAACTCGGCGAGGACCAGCTGAATCAGCCTGGTTGCCGCAAGATCCCGTTGCTCCTGCGGCATCGTCACCAGCGCCTCGATCGGACCGCCGTCCACGAAGGTCATGGCCAGGACGCTATCGGTCGTGAACTCCGCGTCGAGCTGCGGAACGACAAAGGCCGGGTCGTCGGCAAGCAATTTCCCGAACCGCGTCATCTGCGCGCCCTCCCGAAGGTAATTGGCCTCGCTCGCCAGCTGACGCTTTACTTCGCCAAGCAACGGAGCAAGGTCGAGTTCGTGTGGCAGCAGCCGCGATACCCGCAGGAGCGTAGCGACGTTGTCCACGTCGGCATCGATGCTCTCGCGAACGCCGGGATACTGCACCTTGATGGCGAGCAGGCGCCCGTCGCGCGTCAATGCCCGGTGCACCTGGCCGATCGAAGCAGCGGCGATCGGCCTGGGCTCGAACCGGGTGAAGCGCTTGCGCCAGTCGCTTCCCCATTGCTTCGCGAGTACCCGCTGCAATTGCTGCGGCGGCTTGTGGTGGGCATTGTCGCGGAGCCTCGCCAGCACGGTTGTGAGTTCGTCCGGCAGCAGGTCGCCGGCGTCCATGGACAGCATCTGCCCCAGCTTCATGGCGGCGCCGCGCAGATGCGACAGGCGGTCGGCGAGCTTGCGGACGTTACCTGGAGTAAGCAGCAGATCGGCCATCCGCGGGCGCTCGCCAGCCGCTAGCCGCCGGGCACCTTCGGTCAGCATGCCGCCCGCTACCCCACCGGCGAGACGGCCAAACTGACCGATCCGCGCGACGCGCCCGCTTGGCACTGCTCTCGCCTGAGCATCGTCATCGCGATCGCTCACCGTCCTGCGCCCCGAGCCAAGCGCTGCAACGCTGGACGAAACCGCAGGAAACGGACGTAGCAGCGCTCCAGCAAGCGCAGTAGCCGCGGACTGCGCGCAGCCATGCCCAGCGGACGCAGGAGCGGGATGGCGCGCCACACGGCCGCGAAGGCTGCAGCGCCAGACAGGATGCGACCGTCCTCCATTGCGTGAAAACGCTGCAGCAACGCTCTGCGATCTTTCGGGCAATCGGCCGCTGCCGAGCTACTTAGATCGACGAACCTGATGGCGCCGCGACGATCAAGCTGCCGCATGATCGAAATCTCACGACGACACAGCGGACAAGCACCATCGTACCACACGGTCAGCTCGGTCATGAACCGGATATGGGAGTGAGGCGACGATCCCCAACCTGACCTCGGGACGGTGTCGACGCCGACAGCGCTCCCGCAAATCCACTTTGCCTGCCATCCAAGAAAGC
>CADCWB010000205.1 GCA_902806295.1 uncultured Sphingomonas sp.
GCAAAGCCGGACGGCGGGCTCGGCGGCATGGCGGTGATCCGCTTGAGTTCGGCCTGCGCCTCGTCTTCCGTGTCGCGGACTATGGCGAACGCGGCCATGCCGAAGCGCATGGGGCCCTCGCCGATCGCCTCGCGCCGCTGCGCCATGTCGGCGATCTTGGGCGCGACCGCCTCGACCGGGTCGCCGTGCATCACGTAAGCGTCGCATTGCGTGGCGATCATGGTCTTGGCCGCCTCGCTCTCGCCACCGGCATAGATGGTCGGGCGCGGCCGGCGCACCGGCTTGGGCTCGCACACCGCATTGTCGAGCCGATAGTGCTGGCCCGCGAAGCTGAAGCGCTTCTCGCGCCACAGCCCGTCGACCACCTGCAGCCACTCGGACGTTCGGCCATAGCGGTCATCATGCTCGTCGAACTGCAGCCCGTAGGAGCGCGCCTCCTCCGCCCACCAGCTCGACACCACGTTGAGCGACAGCCTGCCGCCCGAGATATTGTCGATGTTTGCCGCCGCCTTGGCGAACAGCGCCGGCTGGTGGAAATTGGGGCGGACGGCGACCATCAGCTCGATGCTGCTAGTCACTGCCGCCAGCGCTGCGGCGGTGGACCAGGCATCAAGCGCCGGCTCCTCGACACCCTTGATATCGTTGAGGTTCAGCTCGGCGATCAGCGACAGATCCCAGCCGGTCTCTTCCGAGCGCTGGGTGAGCCGCTTCACATAGTCCCAACTGGCCTCCATCCCTTCGTCCGAGATGTTCCGCAGCCAGCCGCCGAACACGGGCATCCAATATCCGAACCTCATGCACGAACCTCTTCGATCACCGAGACAAGATGGTCGACCAGCCGGTCGTGGGGATCCCAGCCCAGCACTTCCATCGGGCTAGCGACGAAGTTGGACAGGGCATTGATGTCGTAGAAGCGCGGCACGCCATCGCGGTCGTCGATCACCACCTCCACTCCGCCGACCGCCATGCCGACCGCCTGTGCAACGCGTTCGGCGGCGTCGACCAGTTCGGCGTCGGGCTGGACCGCCTTCATCGCGATTGTTGTCCGTCCAGGCTGGGCAACGCAGGCGTCGGCCGGACACAGGTCGAAACTGTCGCCACTGCTCTCGACCTCAAGCGCATAGAGGAACTTGCCCGCGAGCGTTTCCAGCCGAAGGATGGTCCCGCCTCGCGGCGGCACATAATCCTGCAGCAGCAATACCGAGTCGATCGACTCCGGCACCGTGCCGCCCTGAACGGACGCAGCCAGCTCCTCGGCACTGCCGTACTTCATGATCCCTGCCCCGGCCCCGCCGATGTTCGCCTTGACCAGCAGCGGAAAGACCATGCCTTCCGCTGCCTTCAAAAGATCGGCGGCGCGATGCACTGCGCGGGTCGCGGGCGTCGCCAGCCCAAGCGACACGATCAGCGACAACTGCCGCGCCTTCGAGGCGTCGAGGCTGATCACGCCCGCTCCATTCAGCACCGTGGCTCCGGCCCGCTGCCAGTGTTCGAGCAGCGCAGCCGTGTAGAAGATCGGGTGAGCCGGCTCGCGCAGAAAGGCGGACATGGCGAGACGGTTGAGGATCACCGACGCCGGCGGGGGCTCGGCCAGGTCGAAGTGATGCGCCTTCAGGTCGACGGCCGCGAATGCCACCCCGCGCCGGTTCAACGCCGCGAACAGCGGCTCGAACCACGAGGGATGCTCGTACAGGATGAGGAGATCAGGGCTCATTCGCCGGCATGTGCGACCGGGCAGGGCAAAGCGCAACGACCAGCCGGCGCACGGGCGAATTTGGCATGTTGCGCCTAAGGGATGGGCAGCGTCCGCAACATCATGCCTCGGCAGACATCAACTGCGGCAATTTTCTTGCGCGGCCTACAGGCGGCCGTGCGCATCCTCACTTTGGAAGATGCGATCAACCTCGGCCACCAGGTCCTTGAGGTGGAACGGCTTGCTCAGCAGCTTGGCTTCCGGTGCGGTGCGACCGCTCTGCAGCGCAACCGCCGCGAACCCGGTGATGAACATGACCCGGATCGCCGGATCAATGTGAGCGGCCTTCTGCGCCAACTCGATCCCATCCATCTCCGGCATGACGATGTCGGTCAGCAGCAGATCGAATCGCTCGGCCTCCAGCAGCGGCATGGCTTCGGTGCCGCAACCGACGGCGCTCACCTCATAACCCACGCGAGTAAGGGCGCGAGCGAGGTACTCCCGCATCGACGTGTCGTCTTCGGCCAGCAGAATCCGGTACATAAGGGCAAGCTTATGCGCGCAACGCTTAAGATTTTCCATCCCATGAACCCGCAACCCGTCGCGTCCGTTGAAGAGCCGAGCGCCCGCGCCTAGGCAGGATGGTGACGTGACCCGCAGCCCTTTGTCCCCGCCCCTGTTACTCCCTGCCGCCGGCGGACTCCCCGTGCTACTGTCGATCCCACATTCCGGCCGTGAATACCCGCGATGGCTCCTGGCCGAGTCCCGCCGCGGCCTGGCGGCACTGGAGCCATTGGAAGACCCGCTGGTCGACCGCCTGGCCTGGCGGGCGATTGGACTGGGAGTGCCGACAGTGATCGCACGGGCCCCCCGGGCCGCGATCGATTGCAACCGGTCGCCCGAGGAGATCGATCCTTCTACCATCAGCATGGCACCAGAAGCCGATCCCGGACCGCGAGCCCGCGGCGGCCTCGGGCTGATACCGGGCCGTACCCCGCGTGACGGCGAGCTGTGGCGGCGCAAGCTGTCGATGGCGGAGCTTGAGCAGCGCAAGGCGGAAGCATGGACACCCTACCATCAGGCAGTCGAAACCGGTCTCGAGCAACTGCAACGCCGATTTGGTGAAGTGTTGCTATTGGACTGTCACTCCATGCCGGCGCGGGGGGCGAAGCATCCACCGATCGTATTCGGCGATCGGCACGCACGAACCTCTGCCCGTTGGTTGAGCGATCTCGCGCGCCGGACCGTAGAAGAGCAAGGATTGCGGGTCGCGTTCAACGACCCATACGCCGGCGGCTGGATCGTGGAACATCACGGCCACCCGCAAGCCGGCGTCCATGCTCTGCAGATCGAGATCGATCGCGGCCACTATCTCGACGCGACGATGCGGAAGCCCGGACCAGGGTTCGCCAGGCTGGCCAACCTGCTAGAGATCCTGGCCCGAGCCTTGGGTGAAGCTCTGCTGGGGCGAGCGGCGAACTTGCCTGCCGCTGCCGAGTGAGAAAAAACGGCCACCCCGCAGTTTGCGGAGTGGCCGAGTTCAGGGAGGAACGCACTACAGGAGTGCGTCGGACCGAGGCGCGAAGGGGGAGGACGCGACCTCGACTTGAACTCGAAATGGTGAGCGGGCCAAGGCCCCGCAAGAGCGCCAAGCCGCAGCCCGGCGCTTTTGCCTCACGCCTCGGCTGGCTGCGAGCCGTTGGGAGCGGCCACGGGACCGCGGCCAAGGCGAACCTGGCGAGCGAACACGTCCCGGATCTGACCCAGGCTGAACAGGTGGGCGAAGATCAGCGCCAGCATGCCGTTCTGGTTCATCTTGCGCAGCTCGTCGCCCCGCAACTCGCGCAGCTTCTCCTCGTCGACCATCTGGAAGCCGCGATAGACGAAGGGCTGCTCGGAACCCTCCGGCTGGATCGCAACCTCGCCGTCCATCAACAGGCCCGACTTCTTGAGCTCGGTCATGAACAGCTGGGTGCGCTGGCCGGCGGTCTCGAACTGCTCGCAGAATTGCAGCACGGCGTTGGTCGCCTCGCTCGGCTGGTCGCCGTCGAACAGCGCCTGTCCGTCCTCGAACTCGCCGATGGTGTTGGAAGTCGGGTCATAGCAGAGCGAAAGCTCTTCCGTCTCCGGGCGGAGGCGCGCCAGCAAAAACGGATAGCGCCGCAGGTAGGCGGGCATGTAGATGTTCGGGTCGGTCGGCTTGCCGGCCTCATCAACGAACGTGTTCACCCCCTCGTTCAGCCCCATCAGAGCGAGCGGGACCGGCTCTTCGCCAACCGAGAAGATGATCGGATAGAATCGCTGCGCGGCCGAGAACTCATCCACCGTCACGGGAATGGCGTGCGTTTGCGCAAGCGCCGGCAACGCATCGAGGCCACGCACCTTCAACGTACCATGCTGCTGGCTGCTCAGCGGCTCGAGCTGATTGTAGAGTAGGGGCAACGCAGTAGGCGCGGCTGTCGCCATCGACTTGAACTCCTGGGATGTGGCGCCATGAAGGCTAGGCGTTGGCTCCGAACCCCGCCGGAAAGACAGCGCGGGGTGCGCTCTAGGTGGCGCCGCCTCGTCTGGCAAGCCCGCTTACAGCTCGGGGGTTCACCGCTTGTTCAACGCCCACGAGCCAAGCCCAAGCGAACTCTAAGCTTAAGGCTCCAAAGCTTGCTCCTGTCTGCCGTTTCACTGTTCCCCACGATCTTCGCCCTGTTCGGCATTCAGGTGGGCGGTCCGACGGTCACCAGAATGACCATCCGGGACGAGATAATCCTGAAGGTTCCTGTGGTGCGGCAGCGCTTGCGGGGGCCGGTGTGGTGGGTCGAAAAGAAAGGGCCCAAGTGCATCAAGGCCGATGCGGTCGTGGCGGCGGCGCTGAATGACGGGAGCAGCATCGACTTCCTGCTGCGGGATCATCGTCGAATCCGCGCTCGGATGGGCAATGAGTGCCCGACGCTGGACTTCTACAGCGGGTTCTATCTATCGCCTGAAGGAGGCGAGATTTGCGCCCGGCGTGACGAGATCCGCAATCGCATGGGTCAGGCCTGCCAGATCGAGCGTTTGCGCCTGATGGTTCCAACCGCGCCCAAGTAGCCGCTTTTCTTGACTTTCCGCTCGTTCTAACGCATGTCGCACGGGCTGGCGGCCCTTCCTTGGAGCCGCCCCATTTTCCGGACCCATATTGCATGAGTTTTGCCGACCTCGGCCTTTCGGACGAATTGCTGCGCGCCATCGGCGACAGCGGCTACACTGAGCCCACTCCGATTCAGGAGAAGGCGATCCCGGCTGTCCTGATGAACAAGGATCTGGTCGGCATTGCGCAGACCGGCACTGGCAAGACCGCCGCATTTGTGCTGCCGATGATCGATATCCTCGGTCATGGCCGCAGCCGGGCGCGCATGCCCCGGTCGCTGATTCTTGAGCCGACCCGTGAACTGGCGGCGCAGGTCGCCGACAATTTCGAGAAATACGGCAAGTATCACAAGCTTTCGATGGCGCTGCTGATCGGCGGCGTGCAAATGGGCGACCAGGTCAAGGCTCTGGAGAAGGGCGTGGACGTCCTGATCGCCACGCCGGGCCGGCTGATGGACCTGTTCAGCCGCGGCAAGATCATGCTCAACGACTGTAATCTGCTCGTTATCGACGAGGCGGACCGCATGCTGGACATGGGCTTTATCCCCGACATCGAGGAGATTGCGTCCCGCCTGCCCAAGCAGCGGCAGACCCTGCTGTTCTCCGCCACGATGCCACCGCCGATCCAGAAGCTGGCGGCCAAGTTCCTGACCGATCCCAAGACCGTCGAGGTGGCGCGTCCGGCGACGGCCAACATCAACATCGACCAGCAGATCATCGAAGTTCGCTCCGACAAGAAACGCGACGTGCTGCGCGACGTGCTTCGGGCGGAAGGCTTCAAGAACGCGATCATCTTTGCCAACCGCAAGACCACGGTGCGGGACCTTTATACGTCTCTGAAGCGGAGCGGCTTCGCCGTCGGACAGATACATGGCGACATGGAGCAGCCCGCCCGCATTGCCGAGTTCGACCGGTTCAAGAATGACGAGATCACCGTTCTGGTGGCATCCGACGTCGCCGCCCGCGGGCTCGACGTGAAGGGCGTCAGCCATGTGGTGAACTTCGACGTGCCTTGGCAGCCGGACGATTACATCCACCGGATCGGCCGCACCGGCCGGGCTGGGGCCAAGGGCACTGCCATCACCCTCGCCACCCGCGAGGATGCGGAGGCGGTTGCGCAGATCGAGAAGCTGACGGGCATGAAGATCCCGAGGACTGGCCAAGCGGCCTCCGCGACCGAGGCGGTGGAGCCGGCGGAAGAGAAACCAGCCCGCGTCCCACGGCCGGCGCGCCAGCCCAAGCCGAAGCACGGCAGCAGGGAGCGCGAGCAGCCACAGCCTGAGCGTGCGGCCGAAGCTCGTCCCGCACCGGTCCAACAGCCGCTCGTCGAACGCGAGTTGGAGCCGGCTGACGAGGGCGGCTGGAACGGTCCGCTGCCAAGCTTCCTGTCGGTTGGGCTCAGCTAGACGAAGCTTTGCCCGTCGCCGACCGGCAGCGATCGGAGCAGAATTTCACCTCATTCCAGTCCCGCGCCCATTTTTTGCGCCAGGTGAACGGCCGGCCGCAGGCTGCGCATGGCTTGGTTGGCAGGTCCGACTTCTTGCGCATTCCAGGCAATGCCTAACCGCCACTGCGAGCGCGATAACGGATCAGGAACGCCGTCGCATGCGCCTCCAGGCGGTAAGCTTCGATCGCATCGCGCAATTCCTGCATGACACGCTGGTAGAACCACAGATTATGCTCGGTCATCAGCATGGCGCCTAGGATCTCACCCGATCGCACCAAGTGGTGAACATAGGCGCGGCTCCAGCTTGTGCAGGTCGGGCATGGACAGCCGGGTTCGAGCGGCTCCTGATCCTCCGCAAACCGCGCGTTGCGGAGGTTGAGGGGGCCGTCGGCGGTGAACGCCTGACCCGTGCGACCGGATCGCGTCGGCAGCACGCAGTCGAACATGTCGATCCCGCGCTGCACCGCCTCCACCAGGTCGTCCGGCTTGCCGACGCCCATCAGATAGCGAGGCTTGTCGGCGGGTAGCTGATCCGGAGCGAAGTCCAGGCAGCCGAGCATCGCCTCCTGCCCCTCGCCCACGGCCAACCCACCAACCGCATAGCCGTCGAAGCCAATGCCGATCAGCGCTTCGGCGGACTGCTGGCGCAAGCTCTCGTCCAGCGCACCCTGCTGGATGCCAAACAGCGCGGCGCGGCTCGCGTGATCCCCGCCACGGTCGAACTCTTCACGTGAGCGCCGAGCCCAGCGGATCGAGCGCTCCATCGCCGCCTGCTGGTCCTCACGGCTGGCCGTCGTCGGGACCAGCTGATCGAACTGCATCACGATGTCGGAGCCAAGCAGTCGCTGCACCGCGATCGAGCGCTCCGGCGACAGCATGTGGCGGGTCCCATCGAGGTGACTCTTGAAGGAGACCCCCTCTTCCGTGACCTTGGTGAGGTCGGACAGGCTCATCACCTGATAACCGCCACTGTCGGTTAGGATCGGTCGCTCCCAGCCCATGAAGCGGTGCAAGCCGCCAAGCTTCGCCACCCGCTCCGCGCCGGGCCGGAGCATCAGGTGGTAGGTGTTGCCCAGGATGATGTCCGCTCCAGCAGCGCGCACGTCCGCCGGCTTGACCGCCTTGACGGTGGCCGCAGTGCCGACCGGCATGAAGGCTGGTGTGCGGATTTTGCCCCGCGCCATCTGGATGGTGCCTGTCCGGGCCGCGCCGTCGGTGGCGGAGATCGAGAACTGGAAGCGGGTCATCAGAGCCCCCTATCCGCTCGTGTCGAGCGAAGTCGAGATACGACCCTCGACTTCGCTGAGGACGAGCGGATACGGGCAGGCGATGATCGAACCTTGGGTCTTCCCTGCCCTGACCGCGGTTGCCGTACTCACCGGCTTCATCGACGCCATCGCTGGCGGCGGCGGGTTGATCATGATGCCGGCGTTGCTGTTCACCGGCATGCCGCCCTTGCAGGCGCTGGGGACCAACAAGCTGCAGTCGATGTTCGGAACCATGATTGCGATGATCAACTACGGGTGCGCAGGGCTGATCGAGTGGCGACGCAATCTGCCGACCGTCTTGGTTGTGTTCGGCGCCGCGGCGGCCGGCTGTTGGGTGGTGCAGCAGGTGGAAACCCGCATTCTGCAGCTGATCATCCCGCTCTTCCTATTGGGCGTGGCCATCTACGTGCTGTTCAGCCCCCGCATGACTGACGAAGACGCGCACCAGCGCGTATCGTCTGCGGGCTATGCCCCGGTTGGTGGCGGGATCGGCTTTTATGACGGCTTCTTCGGACCGGGGACCGGCAGTTTTTTCACGACCAGCCTCGTGGGCCTGCGCGGCTACGGCCTGACCAAGGCGACGGCGCTGACCAAGCTGTTCAATTGGACCAGCAATATCGCCTCCGTTCTCCTGTTCGCCTGGGGCGGGCACATTTGGTGGTTGCTGGGCCTGTGCATGGCGGCAGGCGCGATGCTTGGCGGTTGGCTCGGCAGTCACACGGCCATGCGCTTCGGCGCGCGGCTCATCCGGCCGCTGCTGGTCGTCGGTAGCCTTGCGATGACCGGGCGCCTGCTGTGGGGCTACTTCGCCGGCTGAGCAGGCCCAGCAGGAGGTGCGGCACCGTGAGTGCGCCAAGCCACCAGAATATCGTCCGAACCAACGCTGGCTCCGCCGCTAATTGCTCGCGGAGCAAGAGGTAACCAGCGGCCGCAAGCGCAAGCGCGGCAACGCTGAACGGCAAGGCCGCCATCAGCAACGCGCTCAAGGATTCACCGGGTCGACGGCTCTCGGCCAGGGCCCGCGGCGTGTGCACCAGCGCGAAGTAGATGGCGAAGGCGGTCAGTGGCGGCAGGAGCACGAACAGAGCGGCTGCGACTAGCAATTCGAGCCGGGCGGACCAGCGCTGCTCAATAATCAGGGTTGCAAGTGCAGCGCACAGCCACAGCAACAAGCCGGGACCGGCGAGCCACGGCACGAGGGCCGCTCCCCCTCCGCCGCCAATCCATCCGAAGATTGTAATCAACTCCTCCCTGTGCCCCGCGGCCGCCAGCACGGGCGGAATCGCTCCGCGGGCCAGCACCGGAACCGGATGGCCCGTGGGGGAGTCATGGCTACCGAAGTGCAGGGCCGCGAGCAGCAGGAACGCAGCCAGCGATACGCCCGGAGCTAACAGCCACAAGACGAGTGCCGAGCCCGCTCCCGCAAGATAAAGCAGCACGAACGCCGTCAACCAGCGCTGACCGAACTGCAGCCTCAGCAATGGTTCCGCCACCCGCCCGTCTAGCGCGCCGTGCGGGGTCCCCACCAGGAACACCGCGCCCACGAGCAGAGGCAGCTGAGCCGAAATGCTCACCGCGCTCTTCGTCCCCCCTTGCCCTCGCTTGGCCCAGCGGCCCACACTTCATGGTGAGCCGTCTCAGCCGGGCGCAGCTCATGCTCGGGCACTTGCCCGGCTTGCAGTTCTCGCCCGGCTTTCTGCTGCGTGTTGCTGAGGGAATAGAGGCCGAACAGGATCTTCGC
>CADCWB010000206.1 GCA_902806295.1 uncultured Sphingomonas sp.
CGCGGCCGACGTGTTCTTGGTCGACCTGCAAGACCTCGGCTGCCGTATCTACACTTTCGTTACCACGCTGCTCTACCTTCTCGAAGCGGCGGCGGAGCATGGCAAGAGCGTGTGGGTGCTCGATCGGCCCAACCCTGCCGGCCGACCGGTCGAGGGCACGCTGCTTCAACCCGGATGGGAGAGCTTCGTCGGCGCCGGGCCGATGGTGATGCGCCATGGCCTGACGATGGGCGAGATGGGGCACTGGTTCGTCCGCCACTTCAACCTGGATGTCGACTACCGCGTGATCGAGATGGAGGGCTGGCGGCCGGACGAGGGGCCCGGCTTCGGCTGGCCGGAGGACCGCGTGTGGATCAACCCGAGCCCCAACGCCGCCAACCTCAACATGGCCCGGGCCTATGCCGGCACCGTGATGCTGGAGGGCGCGACGCTAAGCGAAGGGCGCGGCACGACCCGGCCGTTGGAAGTGCTATTCGGCGCGCCCGATCTCGACGCGCGGGCGGTGCTGGACGAGATGGCCCGGCTGGCGCCCGAGTGGCTGGCCGGCTGTAGACTACGCGAGGTGTTCTTCGAGCCGACCTTCCACAAGCACGTCGGCCAGCTTTGCCAAGGCCTGATGATCCACGCCGAGGGGGCGTTCTACGATCATCAGGCATTCCAGCCATGGCGGCTGCAAGCACTGGCCTTCAAGGCCATCCGGCGGCTCTATCCCGACTACCCGCTGTGGCGTGATTTCCCCTACGAATATGAATTCGGCAAGCTGGCAATCGACGTCATCAACGGCGGCCCTGTCCTGCGAGAATGGGTTGACGATGCGGGCGCGCAAAGTGGCGATCTGGAGCGGTTGGCTGGAGCGGACGAAGCCGCCTGGCGCGATGAGATTGCGGACCTACTGATCTACTGAGAACAGGGGCGAAGCTAGCGGTTTATTAAGCCTCGCCGGCTAATGGATCGGCCGAGGCGCCCATGATTCACCAGACCCTCCCGGCCACCAGTGTCAAGCGAGCTGAGCTGCTCGCGGCATTCAGCTATGCTCTCGATATCACTGAAGGCCAGCCTACCGGCCATTCCCTGCGTTCCTGCTGGATCGGCAGTCAGATCGGGCTGACGATCGGTTTGCCACTGAGGGAACAGGGGGAACTCTACTACAGCGTGCTGCTCAAGGACCTTGGTTGCAGCAGCAATGCCGCGCGCATCTGTGAATTGTACAAAACCGACGATCTCGCTTTCAAGAACGGCTACAAGACGGTGGGGACGTCACTCGCCGCTACCTTGCACTTCGTGTTCAGCCGGACGGCGCGGGGACATCGGTTCACTGAGCGGGCGGCAGCCGTCGGCAACATTCTTCGCAATGGACGCGAGATCGCGCAGGAGATGATCCTGTCGCGTTGCACCCGTGGCGCGGACATTGCCCGAATGCTGCGCTTTCCGGCCGCCGTGTGCGATGCCATCTATCACCTCGATGAGCACTGGGATGGATCGGGCCGTCCCGACCACCTCCGAGGTGACGCGATCCCGCTTTACTCCCAAATCGCCCTGCTCGCCCAGGTCGTCGACGTTTTCCACGCCCATGCCGGGCCGCAAGCCGCGCTGGACGAGGCAGCGCGCCGCTCGGGTGTGTGGTTTGACCCAGGCGTCGTGACGGCGCTTACCTCCGCGGCCGCCGAACCGAACTTCTGGGACATGCTGACTTCCCCCGTCCTTGAGGCGCGGGTCGTCCGGATGGCTCCGGCGGAGGAAGGCGAAGCGGTCGACGACGATTACCTTGACGCTATCGCCGCTGCCTTCGGCCAGGTCGTCGATGCCAAGAGCCCGTTCACGGCTGGCCATTCGGCCCGGGTCGCCGAACTGACGGGACGGATCGGTGGCAAGCTCGGGGTGGAGCAGGCACGTACCCGATGGCTTCAGCGCGCCGCGTTCCTCCACGATGTCGGCAAGCTAGGCGTCTCGAGCTCCATTCTCGAGAAGCCGGCACAGCTGGACGACGCCGAATGGGTGACGATGCGCGACCATGCCTCGCACACCCGCGCGATCCTGAGCCGCATCGGCGCACTGGCGGACTTCGCCGACATCGCCGCCGCCCACCATGAGCGCATCGATGGCAAGGGCTATCCGCTGGGCCTCGCCGAACATCAGATCAGCCGCGAAACCCGGATCATCACCATCTGCGACTATTACGACGCGCTGACCGCGGACCGGCCGTATCGCAAGGCTCTGCCTATCGAGGAAGCCCTCCGGATCATTGGCGGTGAGGTCGGCAGCGCAATCGATCAAGACTGCTTCCACGCCCTGAAGGCGTCCATCTGACTCTCAGCGTTTTCGGCTCAGCTCCCGCATGGCCTCGTCGAGTCCCTCCAGCGTGAGCGGATACATGCGGTCGGTCATCAGCTGGCGCAGGATCGCGGTGCTAGCTGAGTGGCTCCAGTAAGCTTCTGGCGTCGGGTTGATCCAGGCTGCGGCGGTGTAGGTGTCCGTCAACCGCTTGAGCCACACCGCGCCCGAGTCCTCGTTCATATGCTCGATCGAGCCGCCGGGGTGGGTGACCTCGTACGGGCTCATCGCCGCGTCGCCGACGATGACCAGCTTATGGTCGTGCCCGAACTTGTGGAGGATATCCCAGGTTGGCGTCCGGTCGGTGAAGCGGCGGCGGTTCTCCTTCCAGACGCCCTCGTAGATGCAGTTGTGGAAGTAGAAATGCTCCAGATGCTTGAACTCGGTCCGGCAAGCGGAGAACAGCTCCTCGGCTTGGCGGACGTGCCCGTCCATCGACCCGCCGATATCAAGGAAGAGCAGCAGTTTGACGGCATTGTGCCGCTCGGGACGCATGTGGATGTCGAGCCAACCCCGGCGGGCGGTGCCGTCGATAGTGGCATCCATGTCCAACTCGTCCGCGGCGCCTTCGC
>CADCWB010000207.1 GCA_902806295.1 uncultured Sphingomonas sp.
CGAAATGACAGCCCGGGAGATTGCCGAGGCGCAGCGCCAGGCACGTGCCTGGATGACCGCGACTGGTGCCGAGGCCCGGCGAATGGTGGCCTAGGCCGCCTGACCCGACCGGATACGATCAAAAATATCGACCCATTCGCGCGGTTGACGTGTGGGACGTCCGTCGAGGGTCAGAAAGGCCGCGGTCACTCGTGCATCGGTCAGCTGCTCGGCCCCGCGCTGAACCCGTTGATGGATGAGGACGGAGGCGGCGCGGACTTGCTCCACCGTGGAGATCACCAGCAGATCGTCGCCGAGCTTCGCCGGACGTAGATAGCGGATGTTTGCCTCCGCTACAGCGTAGACGCCCGTGCCGGCGTCCATCGCGGCTCGCTGATCGACTCCGGCCGCGCGGAGCATGTCGGATCGCGCCCGCTCCATGAACTTCAGATAATTGGCGTAGTAGACGATGCCGGCGGTGTCGGTGTCCTCGAAGTAGACGGTGAGCGCAAAGCGGTGCTCCGGCCCAACGAAGCCGCCGCGGTAGGGTTGATCGAGGTTCATGCGGCCGTTTAGCGACGCCTCCCCGCTTCTTCCACCAGTCGGACGAGATCGCCCTGGGGCGCGTTGACGTCGATCAGGTGCATGCCCCAGCCGGGCAGGAAGAAGCCGCCCAGGCCGACCTCGCCGCCGATGCGATCGGTGCGAGCGTCTCGCGGATCGGCGTTAATCCGGACCTCCAGGTATCCGCGCTGGCCCTGGTTAACGCAGCGGGCGGAGACCAATCCCTCGGTACGGAGGTATGGCGTGGGGGGATGCCCTTGCCGCGACCAGACGATCGGACCGCCGGGAACAGGCTGGGCCGAGCGCGCGAACCAATAGCTGTCGAGGCGCTCCCAGTTGCGACTGCCCGGACGCGCCGGGTTGACGCAACCGATCGTCGTGCCGGGTGCCGGCGCATAGCCGAACAGCGCGCCTTGTGGCGGCGGGTTGTTGGTCCGGTAACTGACATAGCTGATCACGCAACCGGTCTCGCCGGGACGGCTGCACAAGGGCGTCGACTTGAACGTGCCGCCGACGAGCCGGCCTTGCGGCACCAGGACGTTGAAGCCGGGAATGATCGCGAGCCGCATCTCTCGAGCGATCGCTTTGCCTTCTATTTCTTCCGCGATCAGGCGCTGAAGATGCCAGCTGCCCTGGCTATGGCCGACGAGCACGAACGGCCGCCCCGCATTGCGGGTGGCCAGATAATTGCGGAAGGCGGCAAGCACGTCGCGGTAGGCGAGGTTCTGCGCTGCGCGGAGGTCGGTCCCGAGCGCCGCGGCAGCGATGGCGGCGGTGGTCATCTGCCGGTACACCGGAGCAAACGTCCGGCAGGCGCCGGCGAAGCGGGCGAACTGGGTCTCGGCGGCGGCGCGCTCCTCATTGGCTTGCAGGTCGCTGTTCAGGCCGCGATCGCGTGACACGGTCGGGTAAACATAGAAGCAATCGAGCGGCGGGTTGGTGGCGACCGTGCTGCGGCCGGTGGAACCATAGCCATTGGGGTTGAGCGCGGTGGTCGCAAGCGGGGTCGAGCAGACGTCGGAGCGGTTCGGCAGGCAGAGCCAGCTCGCCGCGCTTCGGTAGTCTGGCGCGGCCGGAGCCGCTGCGGCGGCCTGAGCGGTGGCAAGCAGGGACAGAACAAGGCTCATCACTTCACTCCATTGCCGTCGAACAGGCCGGTCTGCGCGCCGGCTGGCGGGTTCAGGCCAAGGTGGGTCCAGCCGCGGCCATTGAGACATCGCCCGCGAGCGGTGCGAGCAATCAGGCCGAGCTGGATGAGGTAGGGTTCGATGACGTCCTCGATCGTGTCGCGAGGTTCGCTGAGGCCGGCGGCGAGCGTTTCCACGCCGACCGGGCCGCCACCATAGAGGTCGGCGATCATATGGAGATAGCGGCGGTCCATCGCATCGAGGCCAAGGCCATCAATCTCCAGCCGGGTAAGCGCCCGGTCGGCGGTAGCGGCTTCGATGCGGTCATCGCCGGCGGCATGAGCGAAGTCGCGGACCCGGCGGAGCAGGCGGCCGGCAATGCGCGGGGTGCCCCGGCTGCGGCGGGCGATCTCGTGCGCGCCGTCTTCGGCCAGGTCCGCGCCCAGCAGACGGGCGGCGCGGCGCACGACCTGCACCAGCTCTTCGACGGTGTAGAAGGTGAGCCGGACCGGGATGCCGAACCGGTCGCGCAACGGCGTGGTCAGCAGTCCCTGCCGCGTAGTCGCCCCGACCAGCGTGAAGCGCGGCAGGTCGATCCGAACCGAGCGGGCGGACGGGCCTTCACCAATCATCAGGTCGAGCGCGCGGTCCTCCATCGCCGGATAGAGCACCTCCTCGACCGCGGGGTTAAGGCGATGGATCTCGTCGATGAACAGCACGTCGCCGTCCTCGAGGTTCGTAAGCAGGGCGGCGAGGTCGCCGGACTTGGCGATCACGGGTCCGGAGGTGGCCCGAAAACCGACACCCATCTCGCGGGCGACGATCTGGGCGAGGGTGGTCTTACCAAGACCGGGCGGGCCGAAGAACAGGACATGGTCGAGCGCTTCGCCGCGGCTCTTGGCGGCGGAGATGAACACGCGCAGGTTTTCGCGGGCGCCCTTCTGGCCAACGAACTCGTCGAGCGACTTCGGTCGCAGTGCGGCGTCCGCGTCCTCGGCGGTGCGCTCGGGCGCAGTCAGGCGAGCGGCATCGGCGGCCATCAGTCGTGTTCGACGTCCTGCCCGGTGATTTCCAGCCAGGGATGCTTGCGCCCTTCCCACACCGACACGGTTGGGGTGAAGGCATGCGGATCGTCGAATGCGCCGAGCGGGATGGCGATCGTCTCCGGCATGGCGTCGTTGATAAAGTAGAGCGTGTCGCCGCAGATTGAACAGAAGTGGAAGCGCGCGATGTTTCCGCCGCCGCCAACATGGGGGTAGGCGGTTGCGGTGCCTTCGATGGACACCCTTTCGCGAGGAAAGCGGACCTGGGCTGCCAAGGCGGACCCGCTTCGCCGCTGGCAATCGAGGCAGTGGCAAACAGACACGCGCACGGGCTCGCCAATGACCCTGGCGCAAAGCTGCCCGCAGCGGCAGCCGGCGGTTCGGCCCGGCTTACCGGCCACGGAATTTCAACATGGACAACATGGACGCTACGTCCCCCATCTGTTCGCCCCCTGCAATGCCGTTCTTGGAGGCGTGAGGAGCAAGCAAAGATCGTAGTAGCGCGGCATGAGTCCATGTTGCACGGGAGGCGTCATGTAGGACAGCTACTTCGCCGCTTTCCTGAGCGCCAGTCGGACCAGGGCATCGATGGTAACGTCGGAGCCAAGCTCCTCCTGCGCCGCTGCGACTGCGGCGCTCGCTTCGGCCGGTTTAAACCCGAGGTTGGCAAGGGCGGAGAGGGCGTCTTGGGCAACGCCGCCACGCGGAGTTGACGCGCCGGCCGTCGCCGCGAGAGCCGGTAGGCCGAGCTTGCCTTGCAGCTCCATGGCGATGCGCTGGGCGAGCTTGGGGCCGACCCCGCTCGCTCGCGAGATGCTCGCCTTGTCCCCGGCCGACACGGCGCGGGCGAGGTCGTCGGGCGGCAGGATGGAGAGAATGGCAAGCGCCAGGCGGCCGCCGACCCCCTGCACTCCGGTCAGCTGCCGAAAGGCCTCGCGCTCTCCAGCCGAGCCGAAGGCGAACAGGGTCATGCTGTCTTCGCGGACCTGCAGCTCTGTGAGCAGGGTGACGCTGCCCCCCAATGGGCCGAGCGCATCCAGCGTGCGGCTGCTGGCCAAGGCGAGGTAGCCGACGCCGTTCACGTCGACGACGGCGCTGTCGGCGGTGGTTTCGAGGAGGGTTCCGGCGAGACGCGCGATCATTGGCGGGGGAACCTAGCGAAGTTTACTGTCATTGCGAGCGCAGCGAAGCAATCCAGTGTTCTCGGAAGTGAACTGGATTGCTTCGCTGCGCTCGCAATGACAAGTCAGGGGATGCGGCGCCCACTCGCCAGGTGGTGCGCGTGGGTGATCGCGACCGCCAGCGCGTCTGCGGCGTCAGGGCCAGCGATCTTTGCGCCCGGCAATAGACGGGCGACCATGGCGTGGACCTGCTCTTTGCTCGCGCCGCCGGTGCC
>CADCWB010000208.1 GCA_902806295.1 uncultured Sphingomonas sp.
CCCACAAGACCCTGCGGGGCCCGCGCGGCGGCATGGTGCTGACCGATGACGAGGTTATCGCCAAGAAGATCAACTCAGCCGTCTTCCCCGGCTTGCAGGGTGGCCCGCTGATGCACGTCATCGCCGCCAAGGCGGTCGCATTCGGCGAAGCGCTCCAGCCGGAGTTCAAGACCTACGCGCAGGCGGTCGTTCGCAACGCTCGCACGCTCGCCAATCGGCTCAAGGAACGCGGCGCCGACCTGATCGCAGGCGGCACGGACACGCACCTTGCGCTGGTCGACCTTCGCCCACTCGGCCTCACCGGCCGTGACGCGGACGAGAGCCTCGAGCGTGCCGGCATCACCTGCAACAAGAATGGCGTTCCGTTCGATCCGCTGCCGCCGATGCAGACCAGCGGAATCCGCGTCGGCTCGCCGGCCGGTACTACCCGCGGCTTCGGCCAGGCCGAATTTCGCGATGTCGCCGACATGGTCGCCGACGTGCTCGACGGCCTCAAGGCCAACGGGTTAGAAGACAACGGCGCGGTGGAGAGCCAGGTCAACGTCCGGGTTCGCGAACTCTGCGCCCGCTACCCAATCTACCAAGGCTGACGCAGACTTGATGGTTCACGCAGGCGTTCACTGATGCGCTGCCCATTCTGCGCCCACGAAGACAGCCAGGTGAAGGACAGCCGCTCCTCGGAAGACGGAGCGGCTATCCGTCGCCGGCGCCAGTGCGAAGGCTGCGGCGCGCGCTTCACGACCTTCGAACGCGTCCAGCTCCGCGACCTCACCGTGGTCAAGAAGGACGCCAAGCGCGAGACATTCGATCGCCGAAAGCTGGAGCGCGCGATCTCGCTCGCCTGCCGCAAGCGCGACATTGCCCCGGAACGGATCGAGCGCCTGGTCAGTGGCATCCAGCGCCAGCTCGAAACCCGCGGCGACGAGGTGACCACGACCGAGATCGGTGAAGCCGTCATGGCCGGGCTCAAGACCCTCGACCACGTTGCCTACATCCGCTTCGCCAGCATCTACAAGGACTTCGACGAAGCCCGCGACTTCGCCGAGATCGCCGGCGAGGTTGGCGAAGAGCCGGCTAAATCACCGCCGCCAGTAGCCGACAAGCTGTTGTGAGCGCACCGCGTCCGATCATTGTCCTCGTTCGTCCGCAACTCGGCCAGAACATTGGAAAGGCCGCGCGGGCAATGCTGAACTTCGGCCTTACCGAGCTGCGGCTGGTGGCGCCTCGGGACGGCTGGCCTAACCCGGACGCCGGGCCAGCTGCAAGCGGCGCCGACATGGTGCTTGAAGGCGCGCGCGTGTTCGGCACCGTGGCGGAGGCCGTGGCCGACTGCTCGGCGGTCTATGCCTCAACCGTGCGGCGCCGAGAACTCGTCACGCCGGTCGTCGGGCCGGAGGAGATGGGCAGAGGAATCGTTGCATCGCCCGGCCAGGCCGCCATTCTCTTCGGACCGGAACGCTCTGGTCTGGAGACCGAAGACGTAGCCCTGGCGCACAAGATCGTCACCGTGCCGATCAACCCCGAGTTCGGGAGCCTCAACCTCGCCCAGGCCGTCATCCTGCTCGCCTATGAATGGTCGCGGCATCAAGCCCTGGCGCAGCCCACCGTCCGTGAAGCGGAAGCGGCCGCGCCCCACTGCGAAGTCGACGGCATGATCGAACAGCTTCAGGGTTGGCTGGCGGACGTCGGCTATTTCCACCCGCCCGAACGCATGCAGGCCACCAAGAACACGATCCGCACGATCTTCACCAAAACCGGCTGGTCGAGCCGTGAGGTAAAGGCCGTTCGTGGCATGATCCGGTCGCTTGTCCAGCCACGAGCCCGCGGACGTTGACCAACCGGCCCGGTCGCCTCTAGAAGGTCACCATTGCTTTCTTAATCAAGGAGTTGCGTAGATGTTGCTGTTCTTCATCGGGGCGATGATTGCTGCTCCTGACGCGGCCCCGAGCCGTGACTTGCAAAAGCCGCAGGCCGAGAAGAAGATCTGCCGAAAGGTGGAGACCACCAGCTCCCGCATGACGAAGCGCGTCTGCAGGACGGAAACCGAGTGGACGGTTGAAGACAAGAGCGCCACCGCGGCCGACCTGAAACGGCTCGGCGCGCGCTAAGCCCGCTCACGGTCGAACACGTCAAGCTCATAAGCAATCGAGGTTTCGATCAGGTCTTCGTAGATCCTGCTCACCAGGCCCCGGTCAATACCAGCCGCGGCGGCCCCCGCTTCGACCTTGGCCTTCACATCGGCCTTGCGCCACTCGTCGCGGACGGCGCTACGGTCAGGCTTGATCCGGGCCGCGGCGTCCATGTAGCCGAAGCGTCGGGCGATCAGCGCGACGACCTGCCGGTCGACGTCATCCACGCCCGTGCGGACCTCGGCCATGGTGGTGCAATCATGCGGCGCTCGGACCTCGGTCATGGACGTCCTTTGCCCGCCCGACCTTGACCTCCGCAAGCCCCTCGGCTAGTCGCGCCGCTCGCAATTGACCCCGCACTCCGGTGAAGCGGTGGTCCTGCCCAGCCCTGGCTGACGTGGCGCGGTTCCGGAAAAACGACACGAACGCAATTGGAGTAGACCACATGTCGAAGCGCTCAAGCGCCAAGTATAAACTCGACCGCCGCATGGGCGAGAACGTTTTTGGACGTCCCAAAAGCCCGGTCAACCGCCGCGAATACGGCCCGGGCCAACACGGTCAGCGCCGTAAGTCGAAGGTATCGGACTTCGGCATCCAGCTGCGCGCCAAGCAGAAGCTCAAGGGCTACTACGGCGACGTCACCGAGAAGCAGTTCAAGCAGACCTTCCAGCAGGCCAGCCGCATGAAGGGCGACGCTTCGCAGAACCTGATCGGCCTGCTCGAGCGCCGGCTCGACATGGTCGTTTATCGCGCCAAGTTCACTCCGACGATCTGGGCCGCTCGCCAGTTGGTCAGCCACGGCCACGTCCGCGTTAACGGCGTGAAGTGCAACATCGCATCGCGCCGGATCGATCTGAACGACGTGATCGAGCTTAGCCCCAAGGCGCAGGAAATGGCGCTGGTGATCGAGGCGCAGAGCCTAGCCGAGCGCGACGTCCCCGACTA
>CADCWB010000209.1 GCA_902806295.1 uncultured Sphingomonas sp.
CTGGCCAAGTCAATCGGCTTGGGCAACAAGCGCAAGCGTACCGGACGAGCCGCCAAGTAACCCTGGACAATGCGGGATTTCGGGTGGTGCTCGTGCCGACACCACTCGTGACCCCGGACATTCACAAAGGCGCTTTCCTCTTTGACGTTGCGCCGACTGACGCCTACCTCTGCGCCCATGCACCGGATGATCGATATTGAGGCCCTCTGCGCCGAGAAAGGCCTCAGGATCACCGAACAGCGCAAGACCATTGCGCGGGTGATTTCGGAGGCGGAAGACCACCCGGACGTGGAATCGCTTCACTCCCGCGCCTCCGCCGTCGATCCGAACATCTCCATCGCAACCGTGTACCGCACCGTCCGACTGTTCGAGGAAGCCGGCATTCTGGAGCGGCATGAGTTCGGCGACGGCCGTTCACGCTACGAAGCAGTCACCGACGAGCACCACGACCATCTGATCGACGTTGAGACTGGCAAAGTGATCGAGTTTCATGACGAGGAGCTCGAGACCCTGAAGAAGCGCGTGGCGGAAAAGCTTGGCTTCCGCCTGGTTGATCACCGTTTGGAGCTCTACGGCGTCGCACTCGACCGCAATCGCTAGGCATTCGTCCCGGCTACTGGCCGCCGCGCGCTTGATGGCGTTACTCGGCTGGCTGGTAGTTTGCGGACCTGCTCATCAACTGTCCCGATTGTCGGGTCACTCACAGTGGCCGCGCAGGTTTCTGCGCGGGGTTGGCTGGATCGTCGGCGCGCGGGTGCGCACGGAGGGTGAGCCGATCCTCCGGGGCACACTGATCATCGCCAATCATGTCAGCTGGCTCGACATACCGGTGATGGCCGGGGCCACCGGCTGTGCCTTCGTCGCCAAAGACGAGCTGCAGGCACATCCGCTCATGCGCTGGTTGTGCGAGCAGAACGATACGGTGTTCGTGGATCGATCGGACAAGCGCGGAATCGCCTTGCAGACGGCCGACATGCTGGCTGCGCTGCACCGGCAGCGGCCGCTGGTCCTCTTCCCCGAAGGCACCGTGGGTAATGGCGGGCGCCTGCTGCCGTTCCGCCCTGCCCTGCTCAGCGCCTTCACCCCCGCGCCGCCAGGAGTGGGCGTGCGCCCGATCGCGGTCGACTATGCCGCGGCTGCGCATGAATTCGGCTGGCCGCATGGAGAGAGCGGGCGACAGAATTTCCTGCGCCTGCTCGGCCGTCGCGGAACGGTGACGTTTACGCTTCATCTGCTGCCGCAGCTGGCGCCGACGTCCGACCGGAAACAGCTCGCCCGCGCCGCCCAGGAATCGGTCGCCACCACCCTGGCTCCTAGCGGCGTGGCGCCGGCTGCCGTATAGTGCTGACCCAATGACCTCTCCCCAGACTTTCCGAATCAAGTCCTTCGGCTGCCAGATGAACGTCTACGACGGCGAGCGCATGGCCGAACTGCTCGGCGCCGAAGGCATGCGCGCGGCCGCCACGGACGAGGACGCCGACTTGGTCGTCCTCAACACTTGCCACATCCGCGAGAAGGCAGCCGAACGGGCCTACTCCGATGTTGGCCGGCTGACCCGCGAGGACGGCAGCAAGCCGCTGATCGCCCTGGCTGGGTGCGTTGCGCAAGCAGAGGGTGCCGAAGCGCAACGCCGGTCCAAGTTGATTGATCTGGTCGTCGGCCCCCAGGCCTACCATCGCCTGCCGCAGATGGTGGCGGAAGCGGCGCAGGGTCGCAAGACGGTCGACACCGATATGCCGGCGATCAGCAAGTTCGATGCCCTGCCTCGCCGGAAGCGCTCCGGCCCGTCCGCCTTCCTCTCCGTGCAGGAAGGCTGCGACAAGTTCTGCACCTATTGCGTGGTGCCCTATACCCGTGGGGCGGAGATTAGCCGGCCGTTCGGCGACATCGCCAGCGAAGCCGAACAACTGGTTGCGGGCGGCGCGCGGGAGATTACGCTTCTAGGCCAGAATGTGAACGCCTGGGCGAGCGACGACCGCGATCTCGCCGGCCTCATTCGCCATCTCGCGCAGATCAGCGAGCTGGAGCGGATCCGCTATACCACTTCCCACCCGGTCAACATGAGCGCCGACCTGATCGCCGCCCATGCCGAGGTGCCCAAGCTGATGCCTTATCTTCACCTTCCGGTGCAGTCGGGCAGTGACCGGGTGCTCAAGCGATGAACCGCAGCCACACGGCCGCAAGCTACCTTGAGACAATCGACGAAGTTCGGGCGGCCCGGCCGGACATCGCCATCTCGGGCGACTTCATCGTCGGCTTTCCCGGTGAAACGGACGCGGACTTTGAGGCGACGCTGAACATTGTCGATGCCGTGCGTTACGCCTCGGCCTACAGCTTCAAATACTCACCCCGCCCCGGCACGCCGGCGGCCACGATGGAGAACCAGATACCCCAGCCTGTCATGGACGAGCGGCTCCGGCGCCTGCAAGCGCGCCTGGCTGAGCACAGCACCGCTTTCAATGCAGCCTGCATCGGTCGCACGACCCGTGTGCTGATCGATCGGGTGGGCCGCAGGCCTGGGCAGATGATCGGCAAGTCGCCGTGGCTGCAGTCAGTGTTCATGGCGACCGATGCCAGGATCGGCGACATGGTCGAGGCTCGCCTCACCCACGCCCTGCCCAACAGCCTGGGCGGCGAGCAGGTGACGGCGCCGGCGGTGGCGGCCTGATGCCGAAGCGTGAGTTCGCCGGCCTGCCCGCCGCGGTCGACCTGCCTGGTCGCGCCCGGCTGGAGCTGGAGTTCGATCAGCCTTACTTGTTGGGGCCGCTGTTTGGCGAGTATGACCGCCATCTGGTCGCGATCGAGGATCGGCTGGGCGTCAACATCGCCGCGCGCGGCAACCGCGTGCAGATCGAGGGCGAGCCGGACAGCGCCGCCCGCGCCCGCGACGTATTGCTCGGCCTCTATGACCGGCTCGACCAGGGCCATGACGTGGACATGGCGGCCGTGGAAAGCATCATCGGCATGGCGGCTCAGCGCAGGCTCGATGGCATCATCGACGAGGAAGTCTCTTCCGCGCCGCGCGTGATGATCCGCACTCGCAAGAAGACCATCGTCCCGCGCTCGCTGGTGCAGACCGCCTATATGGAGTCGCTGGCCAGCGATGACATGATCTTCGCGCTCGGTCCGGCCGGTACCGGCAAGACCTATCTCGCGGTTGCGCAGGCCGTGGCGATGCTGATCGGTGGTCAGGTCGACCGGCTGATCCTCTCCCGGCCTGCGGTCGAGGCAGGCGAGCGGCTCGGCTTCCTGCCCGGCGACATGAAGGAGAAGGTCGATCCCTATCTCCGGCCGCTCTACGACGCGCTGTACGACATGCTGCCGACCGAGCAGGTTGAGCGAAGGATCGCGTCAGGCGAGATCGAAATTGCGCCGATCGCATTCATGCGCGGACGGACGCTGAACGATGCTTTCATCATTCTCGACGAAGCGCAGAACACCACGCCGCAGCAGATGAAGATGTTCTTGACCCGCTTCGGCATGCGGGCGCGGATGGTGATCTGCGGTGATCCCAACCAGACCGACTTGCCGCGCGGGGTCGAGAGCGGCCTCAACGACGCGGTCAACAAGCTCGAAGGCATCCCCAAGATCTCGATGATTCGCTTCAGCTCTGCCGATGTGGTCCGCCACCCGCTCGTCGGCCGGATCGTCGAAGCCTATGAGGGACCCGGCTCGTGATGCTGGAGGTTGCGCTGGAGGCCGATGGAGAGTGGGACAGTAGCACCGGCCCGGACTGGCAGGTACTGGCCGAGGCGGCCGTGCGCGCCGCCATTGCCGAGAGCCGCTACCCGCACCTGACCGAAGCCGCTCGCCCGGTCGAGCTCGCGCTTCGGCTGACCGGCGACAAGGAAGTGCGCGCACTCAATTCGGAGTGGCGCGGCAAGGACAAGCCGACCAACGTCCTCTCCTTTCCGCTGGCTGATCATGCGGAACTGACTGCTCCCGACCAGGACGGCCCGGAGTTGATGCTCGGCGATATCGTGCTTGCCCGCGGTGTTTGCGCGGCGGAAGCGGCGGACAAGGCCATTCCCCTCGACCACCACGCTGCCCATCTAATGGTCCATGGCACCCTGCACCTGCTCGGCTACGACCACCATAACGAGACCGAGGCCGACGACATGGAAGCGCGCGAGACCCGCGCCTTGGCTCGGCTCGGCATCGGCAACCCTTATGAGGAGGCGGTCTGATGGCCACCTCTCCTGACAATGGCTCGCGCCTGTGGCGTGGCATGCGGCACCTGCTGTTCGGCGATGAGAACGAACCGACGTTGCGCGACCAGATCGAGGAAGCGATCGACGACGCGGAGGACGGCAAGCCGGTCAGCGGCGACCTGTCTCCGCTGGAGCGGCAGATGCTTAAGAACCTGCTCCACTTCGGCGACCGAACCGCCGGCGACATCTGCGTCCCGCGCGGCGAGATCGTATCCGTGCCGCAGACGATCAGCATGGACGACCTGTACAATGCTTTCGCCGAAGCCGGACATAGCCGCCTGCCCGTGACGGGCGAGAGCCTCGATGAGGTGATCGGCATGGTCCACATCAAGGACGTGTTCAACGCGCACCTGGACAACGGCTTCTCGCCGAGCCTCGCGGAGATCCTGCGCAATCCCTTGTTCGTGCCCGAGTCGATGGGCGTTCTAGACCTGCTTGCCCGAATGCGGGCTCAGCGTATTCATCTGGCGATCGTGGTGGATGAGTTTGGCGGCACCGAGGGCCTCGTCACCATCGAAGACGTGGTCGAGGAGATCGTTGGCGAGATCGAGGATGAGCATGACGAGCAGGAAGTGGCGCTATTGGCCTGCCTGGACGATGGCCTGTGGGAAGCGGATAGCCGGGTTGAACTCGATGAACTCGCCAGGACGGTCGACCCGCGCCTGATCGATACGGAGGATGACGTCGACACGTTGGGCGGCTTGGCCTTCGTGCTTGCCGGCCGGCTGCTCGGCCCCGGCGAAAGCGTCCAGCACCCGTCTGGCTGGCGACTCGAATGCCTGGCCGCCGACGAGCGTAAGATGACCCGCATCCGCCTCCATTCACCGGACACAGGCACGGGCGCGGAATGATCGGCGGAACGAAAGCGCTGTCCTACAGCAACACCCCTCGCCCATAAGCCCGCGCCATGGCGACTGATTATTCCTCCGACCGCATCAAGCCTGCATGCCCCGACGCCGCCACGGCGCGGGGAAAAGAAACGCGTCATGACCGCGACCTTTGGGACCATTCGCGCCCGCTCCCGATGAAGCTGAGCTTGGCGGCAGCGCTGAGCGCCGGGCTGCTATCGGCCGCTGCTTTCGAGCCGGTCGGGTGGTGGCCGCTCATGCCGCTCGCCTTTGCGGCGCTGGCGGAGTTGGTGGCGCGGGCGCCGGACCTTAAGCGGGCACTGCTGACTGGCTGGCTGTTCAGCGTTGGACAGTTCGTGCTGGGCCTCAACTGGATTGCGACCGCCTTCACCTACCAAGCCGCAATGCCGGCCTGGCTCGGGTGGGTCGCCGTGGTGCTGCTGAGCCTGTACCTGGCGGTTTATCCCATGCTCGCCGCTGGCCTGGCCTGGCGGTTCGGCCAGCGTAGCCGGATCGCGCTGGTCCTGGCGTTGGCCGGCGGCTGGGCGCTGACAGAATATCTGCGCGCCACGATGTTCACCGGCTTCGCCTGGAACCCGGTCGGAGTGACGCTGGTCGACACGCCGTGGCGAGGGTCCGCGCACCTGCTCGGTACCTACGGCCTGTCACTGTTGGTGGTGCTGTTCGGCGGCGCGATTTGGCTGCTCGTGCGTCGGATCAGCTGGCGTTTTCCCTTTCTGATTGCGGCCGCGGCAGCACTGCTGATAGCTTGGCCGGCGCCGACGGCTTACCTTGGTGGCGGAACTCTGAAGACCTTCGACGCCGCGCACCAGTCGTCGACGGTGAACGCCACAGCGGCTTCGCCAAGACCGGCCGCCGTGATTCCTCCACCCGCCCCACCGCTGCCAGCGTCATCCGGCATCACAAGGCCTGGGCAAACTCCGCCGCCTCCTGCGCCGCCGGCACCGCGGCCCGAGGACATGGCAATCACCACTCCTCCGGTGATGACTCCCGAGCAGGTCGATGAATATCTGCGCACCTGTGGGCGTTGCCAGAGCGCGATCCGCGTTGTTCAGCCCAACATCGGGCAGGAGGACAAGTGGCGCCCCGGCTTGGAAGACGAGGCGTTCGCGCGGCTGGCTCGGCTTTCGGCCGGGGGAGAGGCGATCCCACGGCTGCTGATGTGGCCGGAGGTGGCGGTACCCGTGCCGTTCCAGATCCTTGGCCCAGACGAGCAGCCATTGCCGATCGCGCTACCCGACGTGCCGCGCGCGCTTCAGTCTCTGCGAGGTGGGGACACGCTGGTCACCGGCGCCTTCGCCCTGGTCTCCGACCGGGAGGGTCGGATCACCGGCAACACCAACAGCGTGTTCGTCATCGACTCGCGCGGTCGGACGTTGGGCCGTTACGACAAGGCCCATCTGGTGCCCTATGGCGAGTATCTGCCGATGCGTCCGCTGCTATCGGCCATCGGGCTGTCACAGCTGGCGCCCGGCGTCGGCGATACCCTCCCCGGCCCCGGTCCGCGCACCCTCGCCATTCCAGGGTGGGGCAAAATGGGCGTTCAGATCTGTTACGAGATAATTTTCTCCGGTCAGGTCGTCGATCGCACTCACCGCCCCGACTTCATCTTCAACCCGTCCAACGATGCGTGGTTCGGCGCCTGGGGTCCGCCTCAACATCTCGCCCAAGCTCGGCTGCGCGCGGCGGAAGAGGGCCTGCCGGTGATCCGCTCCACTCCGACGGGGATCAGCGCGCTCATCGATGCGCGCGGCGAGCTGCTGAAGTCGATTCCCTGGCGCAAGGCTGGTGCGTTTGACGGAGCGATCCCGCCGCGCACCGGTGAGCCGACGCTATTCGGTCGCGTCGGCAATCTCCTGCCGATGATGCTCGCGTTCGCGCTACTTATTACAGCCATTGGCATCGACGCGCGGCGCCGCTACAGGCGCAACATATAAAGCTTTCCTTATATCCCGTTTTCGCCGCCGCGCGGCCCCCGAGGAATCATGCGTCAGTCTTACTTGTTCACGTCCGAATCCGTGTCCGAAGGTCATCCCGACAAGGTCGCCGACCAGATCAGCGACGCAGTGGTCGACCTGTTCCTGGCCAAGGACCCGGAGGCGCGCGTCGCCTGCGAGACTTTGGTTACGACACAGCGGATCGTGATCGGCGGAGAAATCCGTTGCAAAGGCGTGTATGACGAGCAGCAGTTCCGGGACACCCACGGCTGGGCGCCTGGCACCCGCGACGAGATCGAGCAGGTTGTTCGTCACACCGTGCAGCGCATCGGGTACGAACAGGACGGGTTCCATTGGCAGACCGCCAGCTTCGAGAACCACCTTCACGGCCAGTCGGCTCACATTGCCCAAGGCGTCGACGCCAGCGGCAACAAGGACGAAGGCGCGGGCGACCAGGGCATCATGTTCGGCTACGCCACCGACGAAACGCCGGACTATCTACCGGCCACGCTCTACTACAGCCATAAGATCCTACAGCAGCTCGCGGCCGATCGGCACTCCGGCGCGGCATCGTTCCTGGAGCCCGACGCCAAAAGCCAGGTGACCCTGCGTTATGACGGCGGCGTGCCCGTCGCGGCTACCGCCATCGTGGTGTCCACTCAGCACGGCAAGGGCTTTGACCAGGGCGAGCGGGAAGCGGAGCTCAAGTCGTACGTGAAGGCGGTGATCGCCGACGTTCTTCCGGCCACGCTGCTGTCCGACGAAACCGTCTATCACATCAACCCGACCGGCGCCTTCGAGATCGGCGGGCCGCAGGGCGACGCCGGGCTGACCGGCCGCAAGATCATCGTCGACACCTATGGCGGCGCTGCGCCGCACGGCGGCGGTGCGTTCAGCGGCAAGGACCCTACGAAAGTCGACCGCTCGGCCGCCTATGCCGCGCGCTATCTCGCCAAGAACATCGTTGCGGCGGGTCTGGCGAAGCGCTGCACTATCCAGCTCGCCTACGCGATTGGCGTATCGGAGCCGTTGTCGCTTTACGTCGACACCCACGGCACCGGCTCAGTTGGGGACGACCAGCTCGAACGGGCGATTGGCCAGATTGGCCGGCTCGGCGGCCTCACTCCGCGCGGCATCCGCACCCACCTGCAGCTCAACAAGCCGATCTACAGCCCCACCGCGGCCTACGGTCACTTCGGGCGCAAAGCGGAGGGGGATCTATTCCCGTGGGAAAAGACCGACCTGGCCGATGAGCTGAAAGCCGCCCTGGCCGCTTAGGCGCCGACCGCTTCGGCGACCTTCTCCTTGAGCGCCGGGCCGCGCGGTATGCCGAGGCCGCCTTCGGCCTGGCCGTCGTCATAGCCGGAGAAATCGTCGACGGTCTCCTGCACGCCGACGCGGTGGCGATAGGTCAGTTCGCCGCCGAGCCAGCCTGAATAAGCAAGCAGCGCCCCGGCTGCGCCGGACAGCCACGGCCCGGCCTCCGGCATGTCCTCGGTCTCGCGAGTGAAGCGAAGGCCGAGGTTGACCGACTCGATAGCCACCACCGCGATGTTGGCGATCATGTGCCGGTTGGCCGCGCCGATCTTCTTGATCCGCTCGTCGCCCAGGTAATCGGTCATGCCGGTCGCGGCGGCTGCGGTGGCGGTGACCAGGCCAGCCCCGATCAGCCACTTGCTTGCCCTCGCCCACGCTGGATCGTCGGTCGCCTTGAACACGAGATCGGTCGCGAACGCACCCAAGAAGCTGGCGATCGGTAGCGGGATCAGCATCGGATGCAGCGGATGACCCGCGATCTGGGCCGTGCTCTTGGGATTGTTGCCGTACATATTGGAAAGTCCTTGCGCGGGTTGGTTGAAGCCTGAACGCACGTTGCTAAAGCGCGTTCACATGACCGCGCACAAACCCGGCGATCCGCTGACCATCAACCGGCTGTACGGGCGATCGAGCGGGCACAAGCTGCGGCTGGGGCAGCAGGGATTGATCGACAAGCTGTTTCCCGAGATCGCGTTGCCTGCCGAAGGGGAGATCAGCACGCGCATCCTGTTCGGCAATGACCGCCCGCTGCATTTCGAGATTGGCTTCGGGTCGGGCGAGCACCTTGCCTATCGCGCCAACCTGCTGCCCGACCATGGGTTCATTGGTGCAGAGCCGTTCCTCAACGGCGTGGCCACCGCGCTCGGCCATGTCCGGGACGGGGCGCTACGCAACGTCCGCCTGCACATGGGTGACGCGCTCGAGGTGCTGGAGCGGGTACCGGACGGTGCGTTGACGATGCTCTACGTGCTCCACCCCGACCCCTGGCCCAAAGCGCGCCACGCCAAGCGGCGGATGGTGAACGATGGCCCGGTCGGGCTGTTCGCAAGCAAGATAAAGGCCGGCGGCGAACTCCGCATCGCGACGGATCATCCGATCTATCTCGAGTGGACGCTGATGGTCATGCAGCGGCACGCCGACAAGTTCGAGTGGCTGGCCGAGATGCCGAAGGACTTTCTGGAGCCGGTCGGCGGCTGGATCGAAACGCGTTATGGAGCAAAGAGCCGCCGCGAGGGGCGAAGGCCTTACTACATGCGGTATCGACGGCTCTGACTCGACGGCCTCCTTCCGACAAGCAGATGTGGGATCGGCCGCCAACTTCGAAGGTTCCCAAGTTTACCTGTTAGGCCGTGTTTTGCCTTGGTGTCAGGTCACCTCCGCCGAAGCGGCACGCAGGAGATCGACGGTTGCAAAGAGCCTGCGACAAGGCGC
>CADCWB010000210.1 GCA_902806295.1 uncultured Sphingomonas sp.
CGGGGATATCTCGTTCCAACGCGGCTGCCCGGATCGGGGCGGGGTCGTCGCGGGTTACGAAGAGGAAGCGCGCATCAGGGTCTCGCCGCCGCTGCACGGCGAAGAAATCGAGCATTTCGCCGAGCAGGTACCAGGTGCCGATCGAACCGAGGTAGCCGGCCACCTTCGCGGACTGCGAAATGCCGAGCTCGGCTCTGGCAGCAATCCGCTTCTCAGCTGTTACCGGCGGGAAGGCTGCAAAGTCGGTGCAGCAGGGGATGACGGTAATCGGCACCTGCGCGGCGGCACCGTCTGGCGGCTGCAGCAGAATGCCGCGGCTGGCCTCAGTTAAGGTGACGACCTCATCCGCCTGGCGCAAGAAATCGGCCTAGCGCGCCTTGAACCAGTGGAAGACCGAGCGGAACAGTGGGTTGCGCAGGTTCCACAGGCCCCCATCGACGCGCTCGTCCGCCCAGAAGCCGCGCATGTCGAACAGGAAGCGGACACCGTGCAGGCGCTTCAATGTTAGGCCGATCAGCGCAGGCGGATAGCTGCGGCAGTGCACCAGATCGAACGGCTGGCGCCGATGCAGCCGCTCCGCCTCCCGCCGCAGGTTGGCAAGGTCCAGCATGGTCGACAGCACGGGCGGTCGCTTATGGTAACGCAAGGAATGCCACTCGATGCCGTAGGCATGACAAAGCTCCTGCACTTCGGCGCGCTCGGCCGCTGTGCGTTCAGGTTTCTCGCAGCTGACCAAAGTGATCCGGTGCCCGCGCTCGGCCAGGCCGCGGAGGTAGGGGAGGACCTGGGAACCACCGAGCGGATCGGTCATGCCGTCGTAAGACAGGTAAAGGACACGGCTGCCACGCCCACCGCCCGCCTCAGGCAAGGCCATGGAAGCTCCGGTACCATTCGACGAAGCGCGGAACGCCTTCATCCAAGCTGGTGCGCGGTTCAAAGCCATGATCGCGCCGAGTAGCGCTGATATCCGCATAGGTATCGGGCACGTCGCCGGGTTGCATCGGCTGCAGATGGATGATCGCCTTGCGGCCGAGCTGCTGCTCGATCAACTCGACCACTCGCATCAACTCCTCGGAACGCGAGTTGCCGATGTTATAGAGCGCATGCGGCGAGCGGCTCCCGCCGGCCTTTTCCAGACCATCATCGACTGGCGGCCGATCGAGACAGGCGAGCACGCCCGCGATCACGTCGTCGATATAGGTGAAGTCCCGCCGCATTCGGCCTTCATTGAACAGATAGACCGGGCGCCCTTCCGAGATCGCGTCGGTGAAGGTCCACATCGCCATGTCGGGTCGCCCCCAGGGCCCATAAACGGTGAAGAAACGCAGGCCGGTAAGCGAAAGGCGAAATAGGTGGCTGTAGCTTTCGCTCATCAGCTCGTCCGCTCGCTTCGTGGCGGCGTAAAGGGAGATGGGGCGATCAGTTCGGTCTTCGACCCGAAAGGGCAGCACAGTGTTCGCCCCATAGACCGACGAAGACGAGGCATAAATGAGGTGGGAAACCTCACGCTGCCGCGCCCATTCCAGCAGATTCAGGTGGCCGATCAGGTTGGCGGCGGCGTAGGCGCCCGGATCTTTCAGGCTGTATCGGACACCGGCTTGCGCGGCGAGATGGACGATCCGGTCGAACTTCTCGCTTGTGAGCCGCGCTGTCAGAGCCACGTTGTCGGCGATGTCGCAGGCTGAGAAGCGGAACGCTTGGCCGCCGAGCTGGGAAAGCTCCGTCATTCGACTCGTTTTCAGTCCGACGTCGTAATAGCTGCTAAGGTTGTCGATCCCGACAACCTGCTCGCCTCGCTCCAGCAGCGCGCGGGAGATATGGTAGCCAATGAAGCCGGCAGCCCCGGTGACGAGAACGGCCACCCGGGTGGCCTTAGGAGGGTTCTGACAGCGGCGGCGCGTCAGCGGAGCGGCGACCGATACCGGAGTAGCTCAACCCCACGCGGGTCACCTCGTGCGGTTCGTAGATATTGCGAAGATCGATCACCGCCGTGCCGCGCATGCTCGCCGCGACCCGCTTTAGGTCGAGGGCGCGGAACTCGTCCCATTCGGTGACGAGCACGACCGCATCGGCGCCGTTCACCGCCGCGTAGCTGTCGTTGACCAGTTCGACCCCGGGCAGCAGGGGCGCGGCCTGCTCACGTCCGACCGGATCATAAGCGGCAACGCTGGCGCCGCCTTCCTGCAGGCGCTTGATCAGCGCAAGGCTGGGGGCGTCGCGCATATCGTCCGTGTTCGGCTTGAAGGTCAGGCCAAGCACTGCAACGCGCTTGCCTTCGAGCGTTCCGCCGAGCGCCGCACGGACCCGATCGCCCATGGCCGCCTTCCGCGTATCGTTGACCTCTACCACCGAGCTGACGATCCGCATTCCGACCCCGGTCTTCTCCGCCGTCTGAAGCAGCGCGAGCGTGTCTTTCGGGAAGCAGCTGCCGCCATAGCCTGGGCCGGCGTGGAGGAATTTGGGACCGATCCGATTGTCCAGTCCAATACCTTGCGCCACTTCCTGCACGTCGGCACCCACTACCTCGCACAAGTCGGCCATCTCGTTGATAAAGCTGATCTTGGTCGCGAGGAAGGCATTGGCGGCATATTTAGTCAGCTCGGCCGTCCGCCGACCGGTGAACAGGATCGGCGCCTTGTTCAGGAACAGCGGCCGATAGATCTCGCGCAGCACTTCGCGAGCGCGCTCGTCTTCCGCGCCGACCACGATACGGTCCGGTATCTTGAAGTCGCGAATGGCCGCTCCTTCGCGCAGGAACTCGGGGTTGGACGCCACCAGCGTGCCTTCCGGCGCATGGTTCTCCTGCAGGATGCGCGCGATCGCATCGCCGGTTCCGACCGGCACGGTAGATTTGGTCACTACCACGGCGGGGCCTGTCAGCGTTTCGGCGATCTCCTTTGCCGCCGCATAAACGAAGCTGAGGTCGGCATGCCCGTCCCCGGGTCGTGCCGGCGTGCCCACGGCGATGAACACCGCGTCGGCGCCATCGACCATTGCTTTCTTGAGGTCGGTGGTGAACGTCAGCCGTCCATGCTTAGCATTGTGGTTGACGAGCGCTTCGAGGCCCGGCTCCCAGATCGGCATTTGGCCCGCATGCAGTCCGGCGACTTTGGCATCGTCCTTGTCGACGCAAGTCACGCGATGGCCGAAATCGGCGAAGCA
>CADCWB010000211.1 GCA_902806295.1 uncultured Sphingomonas sp.
AGGGCGCCACGCTGACCAGCGAGACACTGGCGCAGTATTCAGCGCTGATGGTCATGAAGAAGCTCTACGGCCCCGACAAGATCCGCCGCTTCCTTAAGTATGAGCTCGACTCGTATCTCAGCGGACGCAAGGGCGAAGCGGTCGAAGAGCTCTCGCTGGAGCGGGTCGAGAACCAGGGATATATCCATTACCGCAAGGGTGCGGTCGTCATGTACCTGCTGCAGGAACAACTAGGCGAAGCGGCGGTCAATCGGGCGCTGTCCCGCTTCGTCGCCAAGCACCGCTTCGCCGGACCGCCCTACCTGCGTTCGACCGACCTGCTGGCCGAACTGCGCAAGGAGGCGCGGACGCCTGAGCAGCAGCAGCTGATCACCGACCTGTTCCAACGGATCACCCTCTACGACCTCAAGGTCACGGACGCAGTCACTCGGCGGACCGGCAATGACTGGACGACGACGCTGACCGTGGCGGCGGACAAGTTCTTCGCTAACGGCAAGGGCGCCGAGACCAAGGCCGCGCTGGCCGAGCCGATCGAGATGGGCCTGTTCACCGGTCGCCCCGGCCTGGGCGCGTTCTCCGAGAAGAACGTGCTGGTGCTCGAGCGGAAGCCGGTGCGAAGCGGGGTGCAGCGCATCACCCTGCGCAGCAAGGTCAAGCCCACCTTCGCCGGCGTCGACCCCTACAACTTTCGGGTCGACCGGATCAGCGACGACAATGTGAAGGACGTCACTGCTTCGTCCCAGTAGCAACCTTACTCATCGGCGGTACTTCATCGTTGCTTGGGTTAAGGCCGCGGGGCCTGCCGTGACGTCGACCCGCAGATCCTTCATTGCCGGTGGTCCAAACCGCACTGACGCGTCGTTTGAAAAGGCATAGCCTTCGATCGGCAGCCGAAGCAGTCCGCCGGTGTCGAGCTTCCCGTTTCCGTTCTCGTCATGATAGACGTAGACGCCATAGCCGCCAGGCGCGAGGCCGCTGAATGCCACGCGGGCGTCGCCCGTCCGGGCGGGTACGCGCTTTCTTGCAACGTGCTTTCGTGCAGTATCGTAGAGGTCGAGCTGAACCTCGCCCGAAGCTGAGCGGATGCCTTTGACTTCCACGGCCAAGGTCGCCGCTTCCGCAGCACCGCCCATGAACAGAAGCATGGTGGCGCCCGCTATTGATCTCCAGTGTGGCTTCCGATCAAACATCCTATCCTCCTGTTGTTGACGGAGCGAAAAGGAGGCGTGGCGCAGGTGACTGGCAAGGCTGAATACGCGGAGACGGCGCAGCGTTTCGTGAAGCGGGCGCTCGGAGCGGCTGCGCCCAACTCGCGAAGCGCAAGTCGGCAAGGGCAGCAGCGATGACGGCGGTGGCAGCAGCCGATATGCCGGCGCGAAGGACGATCCTCGAAGCGACCGCAGCCTTGTGCCTCGGCCTGCTCCTCGCCGCGGTGGGCCCTTATGGCACGTTCGGGCAGGCGCCGCTCAGCGAGCGACTGGTCTATTGGATCGGCGTCGTGCTGATCGCGTTTGTGGTTTATCGCCCCGCTTGCAGCGTTGGCGAACGACTGGCCCGGTCGGTTCAGCTGGCCCCGGCCTCCGGCTGGGCGGCGGCGGTGGTGCTTGCTTCCTTCCCGATCACACTGTTCGTATGGCTGGCCAGCTTCCGGCACACGCCATCTCTGTGGCCGAGCTTCTCAGAATATGTCCAATTCTATTGGTCGGTCATCCTGATCGGCGCCGGGCTTATGCTGGTGGTGTGGCTGGTGCGGCAGAGTATCGCGGGCCCACCCGCGGCGCCGGTGGAGCTTACCGCGGCGGCGCCGAGTGCGGCAGCGGCTCCGCTCCGCCCGCAGCTGCTTGACCGGCTACCGCCGCAGCTGGGCGACGAACTGATCGCGCTGGAAACGGAGGACCATTATGTTCGCGTCCATACGGGCCGCGGCAACGATCTCCTGTTGATCCGGATGCGGGACGCGGTCGCCGAGACGGCCGGCATCGAAGGCGCCCAGGTGCATCGCTGCTGGTGGATCGCCCGCGCTGCCGTGACCGGAATCGAGCGCAGAGACCGCCGGCTTACGATCAAGCTCTCAAACGGTTTGGAGGTGCCCATTTCCCGGGAGCGGAACGGCGCGCTGCCGGCCTGGCTGAAGGGCTAGCGGGACCGCGAGGCCCAACCCTTGCGGGTGCGTGGCGGAGAGGGTGGGATTCGAACCCACGGTACGGTTGCCCGCACGCCGCATTTCGAGTGCGGTGCTTTCGACCACTCAGCCACCTCTCCGCAGACGTGAACAATGGTCCGGCACGATACCGGAAGCGGTCGCGGCGGGCCTCTAGCAGCGCCGTCCGAGCTTGCCTAGCCCGTGCTCAAGGCCGGGTCGAACCTCGCGATCCAAGCAGTAGAGGCATGGCATGGCAGCGATCGTCATTGGCGCCTCGGGCGGCATCGGACGTGCGCTATCGGATGCGCTGGAGCGGCGCGGCGACATGGTCCGACGCCTGGCGCGCGGTTCCGGAGATCTGGATCTCACCGATCAAGGCAGCATCGAGCAAGCCGCCGAACGGCTCGCGCCAGCCGCACCCTTCGATCACATCATCGTGGCGACCGGCGTGCTGCACGATGACGAGCTCCGGCCCGAACGCAGCCTGCGCGATCTCCACGCGGATCGCCTGCTACGCAGCTACGAGATCAATGCCGTCGGCCCGGCCCTCGTTGCCCGCTACTTTCTTCCCCTGCTCGCTCCCGCGGGACGGTTCGCTGCCTTATCGGCCAGGGTCGGCAGTATTTCCGACAATCGCCTGGGCGGCTGGTACGGCTATCGTGCGTCCAAGGCTGCGCTCAACCAACTCATACGCAGCGCCGCGATCGAGCTGGCCCGTACGAGGCCACAGGCGCTCTGCGTCACCCTTCATCCCGGCACGGTGGACACCGCCATGAGCCGCCCGTTCCAGCGCGGTGTTTCGCCGGAGAAGCTCTTCTCCCCCGATCATGCGGCGGAGCGGCTGCTGGCCGTGCTGGACGCGCTCACCCCCGGCGACAGCGGCTTCTGCTTCGACTGGACCGGCGCGCGCATTGTCTTCTAGCGCTTGCCCCGCGCAGCCGAACCACTAGATTGCAGCCATGTCCGCCGTTGAACGTTCCTCGTCCATGCAGATCGACCCAGTCGCTCCGCCCATCATTCTCGCGCGCTTCGGCATCGGCGAAGTCGTGCGTCATCGGCTGCTAGATTTCCGCGGCGTGGTGTTCGACGTCGATCCCGTGTTCGCCAACTCCGAGGAATGGTATGAGGCGATCCCGGCCGAGATCCGGCCCCACAAGGATCAGCCCTTCTATCACTTGCTCGCCGAGAATGCGGAATCGAGCTACGTCGCTTACGTCAGTCAGCAGAACCTGGTTCCGGACGATGACGACGAACCGATCGACCACCCGGCGATCGATGGCTTGTTCGACGGTTTCGAGCCCGGCCGATACCACCTCAAGCGCGAACACAAGCACTAGCTGACAGCCTCAAGCGAGGTTGACACTCCGAGCCTTGCCCCCTAGGCGGCACGCTTTCCGCGCCCACGTGCCTTCATGGTGCGCGTCCGCGCGGAAGCGAGACATTCTAGACACAAAAGAGAAGAGCCAATGTTCGCAATCGTGCGCACGGGCGGCAAGCAATACCGCGTTGCCCCGGGAGACAAGATCGTTGTCGAGAAGCTGGACGGAAACGCCGGTGACAACATCACCATCTCCGACGTTCTACTCGCCGGCGACGGCTCTAACCTCAACAGCACTGACGGCCTGACGGTCGCGGCCGAGATCATCGCTCAAGCCAAGGCGGACAAGGTCACGGTGTTCAAGAAGCGCCGCCGCCACAACTATCGGCGCAAGGCTGGGCATCGGCAGCAGCACACCATTCTGCGGATCGTCAGCATCGGCGATCATAAGGCGGAACAGGCTCCGGCGAAGAAGACTGCTGCGCCGAAGGCCGAGGCCGCTGCTGCTGCGGACGCGACTGCCCCTGCCGCGGAGGCGACAACCGCTCCTAAGAAGTCCAAGGCTGCCAAGCCGGCGCCGGTCGACAACAGTGAAGCGGTCAGCTCCGAAGGCGTGGTTCCGGCCGATGCTGGCACGGAGGCGACCAACGACGTCTCGACTCAAAATGCTGCACCTGCTACGGCGCAGCCCGAAATTACCCCCAAGGCGAAGTAATCACCGATGGCACATAAAAAGGCAGGCGGCTCGTCGCGTAACGGCCGCGACTCAGAAAGCAAGCGGCTCGGCGTCAAGAAGTTTGGCGGCGAAGCCGTTCGCGGCGGAAACATCATCGTGCGTCAGCGCGGCACCCGCTGGTACCCGGGCGACAACGTCGGCCTGGGCAAAGACCATACCCTGTTTGCGCTCTGTGACGGCCGCGTGGCGTTTCGCGACGGCCGACAGGGCCGCAAATACGTGCACGTCGAAGGCATGGTGCCGGCAACCGTCGACGCAGCAGAATAGGGACTGGTCGCTGAAGGGCCGTCCCGGTTAGGGGCAGCCCCAGGCCAAGGTTCACCCGAGGACCGACGTCAAAGGGAGAAGAGGCAGCCCCTCTCCTCCCTTTTTTCATATTCTTCTCCCGAAATTGTCACCGGGCCCGCCTAGCGGGGCCGCGAACGGGAGAAGACAGGTGTTCGCACGGACGGATAGATTGTTGCTGAGGCCTGGCTGGGCCGAGGACGCTCCCGCGCTGGCCGGGGCGATTGCGGACGAGCAGATCGTCCGCAACCTGGCGACGGCTCCCTGGCCCTATGGCCTCAAGGAAGCCGAGGCCTTTCTCGCGGCCCCGCGCGATCCGGTGCTGCCAAGCTTTCTGCTGTTTGCCCGGACCGCGGGCGCACCGGAGTTGGTGGGATCGTGCGGCTTAGGTCGGCGGCCGTCGGGTGCGGTTGAGCTGGGCTACTGGATCGCGCGCGCCCATTGGGGGAGCGGCTATGCCACGGAGGCGGGTCGCCAGCTGGTAGAGATTGCCCGCACCCTTGGTCTTGCCCAGCTGGAAGCAGGCTACTTCGTCGACAATCCAGCCAGCGGACGGGTGCTGGAGAAGCTTCGCTTCACGCCCACCGGACTCACCGCACCACGGATGAGCTGCGCTCGCGGAGCCGAGGCGATGACGCGCCTGCTGCGGCTTAGCTTGGTCGAGGCGTCGCAACAGCTTGCGGCCTGAGACACGAGCCTTCCTACCGCCTCGCGGCAGGAAGGCTTGGCACGGCTAAGCCGCGCTTCTCACCCGCTTGCCCGGCGGTTCCTGCCGGTAATCGTAGGTCGCATCCCAACCCTTGATGAGCTCCCGGTCATCCTCGTTCCAAGGATGGAAGGCGGGCAGGAAATATTTCAGCCAGGCCGAGCCCACTTTGCGGAACATGCCCGGGCTCCCCCACATGGTCCACAGCAGCCGAGCCATGGTCTTCCAACCCGTCAGGCCGTCCTGCCGCAACAACTCCAGCGCTCCGGCAGTGCGGTGCTCGACGAAGTTGCGCGTCACCAGCAACATGATGATGGCCTTGACCCGCCAGCGCTTGAAGCGTGGCCAATCCTTGGTCGCCAGCAGCCAAGTGTCGTAAGCCACCCCTTTGTGCTCGATCTCCTCGACGGCGTGCCAACGCCACAAATCCGCGCTGGCCGGGTCGGCCCCGGACAGATGGGTGGGGTTCGCCAGCAACTCATGCGCGATGATCGCAGTGAAATGCTCCAGCGCCATGGTCGAGGCGAGGTCTAGGATCTTGGGCCGGCCCTCAAGCAGCTTGAGGCTCTCGTCGACCGTCCGCTCCAGCGAAGTCAGATCATAGCCGGCGTCAGCCGCGCGCTTGTTGAAGGCCAGATGCTCGCGGCTGTGGATCACTTCTTGCGTGGTGAAAGCCCGTATCTCGCCAGCGAGCCGCGGATCCGCCGCGTCCCGGAACTCACGTACGGACTCGACGAAGTAGGCTTCGCCCTTGGGGAAGGTGGCCGATAGCGCATTGTACAGTGCGCTCTGGTAAGGATCGCCGGCCAGCCACCAGCGACCGGTCTTCTCGCCGCGGCCGAAGCGGCGGTCGCGCGGCGTGATCGTCAAGTCCTCGGGCGTGACCGATTTGCGCTTCAGGATTGCAACGCTCATGCCTGTCCTCCACCAGCGAATGAGACCCGATATGGGGTATTGCTTACAATTATGTCAATAAAGCTACTAAGCCGCAAACGAGTTTCGCCGCAGGAAAGTCGCGCCGCGGCGCTAACGGCAGCGCGCGAACTGCTGAAGAGCGACGGCGCCGCAGCGGTCACGCTGCAGTCGGTGGCGGCACGGATCGGCCGAACTCACGCCAATCTGCTCCATCACTTCGGCTCGGCGGCTGGCCTGCAGCGAGCCTTGGCGGAAGACATCGCCCACATCGTTGCGGCGTCCATCGAGGGCGTCATTGAGCAGCGCCGTCGGGGGGAAGCCACCGAACAACATGTGGTGGATGCCATGTTCGACGCCTTTCGCCGGGAAGGCGCCGGCGAGTTGATCGGCTGGATCGCCCTTACTCGCCAGCGGGAAGCACTTGAGCCGGTGATCGCCACCATCGAACGAATTATCCGCACGATGCGCATCGCTGGCGATACCCGGCCGGTCGAACGGATGACGCTGGGTCTCACCCTGCTTGCGATCGGCGACAGCTTGGCTGGTGGAGAAGTGGCGCGCGCTTGCGGCCAATCGCGCGAAACGGTGCGAGAGATCGCCGCCACCCAGATCGAGGCACTCGCCGGGGAAGCGCTGCGCGACTGATGCAGCTGCGATTGTTGCAGCCGTCTGAAACGGCTATATCCATCGATAACCTCGATGGCTGCTTACCTCCCGACCCTTCGCCAATTGCAGTATCTCGTCGCGCTGCGGGACAGCGGCCACTTCGGCCGAGCGGCCGAGCGCTGCTTCGTCACTCAGTCCACCCTGTCCGCCTCGCTGAGGGAGCTTGAGACCCTCATCGGCATCACGCTGGTCGAGCGCACCAGCCGGGTCGTGCGCTTCACTCCCGCCGGCATCGCAGTGACCGACAAGGCGCGGCGCGTACTGCGCGAAGCGGAGGAACTGGTCGATCTTGCCCGGGCAGCCGGTCAGCCGTTGACCGGCGACCTGCGCATGGGCGTCATCCCCACCATCGCTCCCTTCTTGCTGCCGAGCGTCCTGCCGCGTCTGCGCGACCGGTTTCCCGACCTGCGCCTTTACCTGCGCGAAGAGACCAGCCAGGCGGCGTGCGAGTCGCTGCAGAGAGGGCAGCTGGATTGCGTGCTGCTGGCCATGCCCTTCGCGTGCGGCGACGTGGACAGCGCGCCGCTGTTCGACGATCCACTGCTGGTCGCCTTCCCGCCGGGCGGCGATGATCTGCCCGAGCGAGTGGAGCCGATGGACATCGCGCCGGGACGGCTGCTCCTGCTGGAGGACGGCCATTGCCTCAAGGAGCATGCGCTGGCCGCATGCAACCGACCCGAGCTCCGCGCCGGATCGCTGATGCTCGGTACTTCGCTGCACACACTGGTGCAGATGGTCGACAATGGACTGGGCGTGACACTGGTCCCGCAGATGGCGATCGAGGCGGGAGTGCTCGGCTCCACCGCCATCCGTCTCCGGCCGCTTGAGTCTGAGCACGCAGCCCGCGAGATCGCACTGATCTGGCGGCGCGGGAGTCCGCGGGCGGAGGAGTTCCAGCTGCTTGCCGAAACCCTCCGCCCGCCGAATGCTTAGGCCACTCCGGCGATCGCGTTGCCGGACGAGCCGCCGACGTCGAAACGGTCGGCGTTCATCACCTTGTTCCAGGCCTTGATGAAGTCGCGGACGAACTTCTCTTCGTTGCCGCGCTCCGCATAGACCTCGGCGGTCGCTCGCAACTGGCTGTTCGACCCGAAGATCAGGTCGGTACGGGTCGCCCGCCACCGCTCCTGCCGACCGCCACGGTCGTAGCCGATGAACTCCTCGTCGCCGCTCGTGTCGACCACTTCCCAGAAGGTGTCGTTGTCGAGCAGGTTGACGAAGAAGTCGTTGGTCAGCTGACCCTTGCGGTCAGTCAACACGCCTTCTGGCTTGTCGCCATGATTGGCTCCGAGCACGCGTAGGCCGCCGACCAGCACCGTCATTTCCGGCGCGGACAGGCCGAGCAGCGACGCCTTGTCGAGCAGCAGCTCCTCGGTCCGCACCGAATGCTTGGTCTTGAGGTAGTTGCGGAAACCGTCGGCCGCCGGCTCCATCACCGCGAAGCTCTCCGCATCCGTCCAATCCTGGCTCGCGTCGGCACGACCGCCCGCGAACGGGATGTTGACATCATACCCTGCGTCCCGCGCCGCCTGCTCGACGGCAGCCGTGCCAGCCAGCACGATGGCATCCGCCATCGACAGCGGCCCGCGCAGCTCGTCAATTTTGGCCAGAACCTGCGCCAGCTCTTCGGGCTCGTTCACCGTCCAGTTGCGCTGCGGCTCAAGCCGGATGCGCGCGCCGTTGGCGCCGCCCCGGTGGTCCGATCGGCGGTAGCTGGAGGCCGAGGCCCAGGCGGTCTTGACCAGCTGGCCGATCGTCAGTCCCGACGACAGGATACGCTTGCTGAACGCGACGACTTCGTCGGTGGACGGGATTGTGCCGTCCGGGATCGGATCCTGCCAGATCAGGTCCTCTTCCGGCACTTCCGGACCGAGGTAGCGGATCTTCGGGCCCATGTCGCGGTGGGTCAACTTGAACCAGGCGCGGGCGAAGGCGTCCTTGAACGCTTGGTGGTCGTTGCGGAACTTCTCGGAAATAGCCCGGAGCTCCGGATCGACCTTCAGCGCCATGTCGGCCGTAGTCATCATGGTCGGGACCTTCTTGCCCGGCACATGGGCGTCCGGCGCCATGTCCTCCTCGCGCTGATTGACCGGCTGCCATTGCTGCGCACCGGCCGGCGAGCGGACCAGCTCATACTCATAGTCGAGCAGTAGGCGAAAATAATTTTCCGACCATTCAGTCGGCGTATTCACCCATGCGCCTTCGATGCCGCTGGTGATGGTGTGCTCGCCCATTCCGCTCTCGTGCGTGCTGGTCCAGCCAAGCCCCTGCAACGTGATGTCGGCACCCTCTGGGGCATCACCGACATGGCTCGGATCGCCCGCACCATGCGCCTTGCCGAAAGTGTGACCGCCGGCCGTGAGGGCCACCGTTTCCTCATGGTTCATCGCCATGCGCTCGAAGGTGATCTTGATATCGCGCGCCGATTGCAACGGGTCGGGATTGCCGCCCGGCCCCTCCGGGTTGACGTAGATTAAGCCCATCTGGATGGCCGCGAGCGGATGCTCCAGCTCCATCTCGCGCTCGGGCTGAATGCGAGTCTGGTCGTTGGCGACCCACTGCTCCTCGGCGCCCCAGTAGATGTCCTTTTCGGGCTCGAACACGTCCTTACGCCCGCCGCCAAAGCCGAACACCGGCCCGCCCATGCTCTCGATGGCCACATTGCCGGCGAGAATGAACAGGTCGGCCCAGCTGATGTTCTTGCCGTACTTCTGCTTGATCGGCCACAGCAGGCGCCGGGCTTTGTCGAGGTTGCCGTTGTCCGGCCAGCTATTAAGCGGCGCGAAGCGCTGTTGCCCGCTGTTGGCACCGCCACGGCCGTCGGCGGTGCGGTAGGTGCCGGCCGCGTGCCACGCCATGCGAATCATGAACGGTCCATAGTGGCCATAGTCGGCCGGCCACCACGACTTGCTGTCGGTCATCAAGGCGGTGAGATCGGCCTTCAGCGCATGGTAGTCGAGCGCGTTGAACGCCTCGGCATAGTCGAAGTCGTCGCCCATCGGGTCGGGCGAACCACCGACCTGATGCAGGATTTCGAGCGGCAATTGCTCCGGCCACCAATCCTTGTTGCTGCGGCCCAGCAGCGCCCGGGGGCCTGCCTTGACCGGGCAACCCTCAAGCGCGCTGTTGCTCGTCTTCGCGTCCATGCTCTTCCTCCTGATTCCAGAAGGCCTTCCTAGGCCAAGCGGCCGAGCGGCGGAAACGATTAAACTTGCTAGGTCCGGCTGGTAAAATCGATAGGTGCCGGCTCAATCCATGTGCTTGAGGCCGATCCTCAGATAGTCCCAGCCCGTGATCAGCGTCAGCGCCGCCGCCGCCCACAGGCTGGCCAGCCCGATCTGATACACCCACTCCTCGTGCGGCAGGGCACCAGCCAGGATCAATGCCCCCAGCGACACCAGTTGAAAAGTGGTCTTCCACTTGGCGAGCTTGCTGACCGGCATCGATACCTGCAGCGGCGCCAAGAACTCCCGCAAGCCCGAGACGATGATCTCACGCAGCAGGATGGTCAGCGCCGGCAGGATGTGGAAGCCGTGAATGATCGGCTCGCCGCTTTGCGCCCGGCTCGACACCAGGATCACGATCACGGCCGCAACCATGATCTTGTCGGCGATCGGGTCGAGGAACTGTCCCAGCCGGCTGATCTGCCCCTGCGCCCGGGCTAGGTAGCCATCGAAATAATCGGTGATCCCGACGATGCAGTAGAGCACGAAGGTGATGAGGTAATCGACAGGCGCCGGCTTCCATAGCAAGAACACCAGGATCGGGACCGCAAGGATGCGCGACAGGGTCAGGAGGTTTGGCAGCGACAACATGCGTACGGCCGTCCTTAAGGCCAGCGCGGCTGTTTGCCAAAGCTCCTTCACCCGATACCTTGCTCTCCCGCTCGCTTGCCCTGCCCGCTTCAGCCTCTATGGCTAAGGCGCCGTCCGCTCCCGGCGGCGTTGCGGGACCTGCCTACCTTTATGGAAGCCTCGGCCAAGCTGCTGCTGCGACGACGTTTTCTGCCGATCTTCGTCACCCAATTCCTCGGTGCCTTTAACGACAACCTGTTTCGTACCGCCATGGTGATGCTCGTGATCTACGGCATCTACCGCTCGGCCGAGCAGGAGGCGACCTTCAGCGCTGTGGCCGGCGGGCTGTTCATCCTGCCCTTTTTCCTGCTCTCCGCCTTGTCTGGCCAGCTGGCCGACGCGATGGACAAGGCGCGGATCGTGCGAGCGGTGAAGACAGCCGAGATCGGGATCATGGTCTTCGGCGCCGCCGGGCTGCTGCTGCACAACATTCCGCTGCTGCTGGCTGCGCTCGCCGCCATGGGTGTTCATTCGACCTTTTTCGGCCCGATCAAATACGCGATCCTTCCGCAGCACCTGCACGAGGATGAGGTGCTTGGCGGCACCGGCCTGGTCGAGGCCGGCACCTACATCGGGATTCTCACCGGCACGATCCTTGGCGGAGTGTTGGTCCTGCAGCGCGCCGACGGCAGCTATCATGCCGAATGGGCCGCCGTGGGCGTGCTCGTCGTCGCCGTCCTCGGCCGTATTGCCGGGCAGTTCGTGCCTCCGGCGCCGCCGATCGACGAGCCGGACGATGATCAGGAATTTCCGCAGCGTGGGCTCGACTGGCACATTCTGCGCGCCTCGGTCCGGCTGGTGAAGGCCACCATGCACATCCCCCGCCTGTTCATGGCGATCATGGCGATCAGCTTCTTCTGGGCGATGGGCGCGGTGCTTGCCGCGCAATTCCCGCCGCTGGTCAAGAACGTGTTCTTCGGTAATCAAAGCGTGGCCACGCTGTTCCTGGCGGTGTTCTCGGTCGGCGTGGCGGTTGGCTCGATCGCGATCAACCGCCTGCTCAAGGGCGAGGTGTCGGCCCGCTACTCGCCCGCCGCTGCCCTGACGATGGGCCTGTTCGTGTTGCTGCTGTTCCTGCTGTCGCGGCAATGGCCGGCCAGCCCGCAACTGCTGACGCTGGCGGAGTTCCTCAACAACCGGTGGGCGCTGATGGTCATCCTGGTCCTGTTCGGCGTCGCGGTCGCCGGCGGCATGTTCGTCGTCCCGCTGTATGCGTTCCTGACCACCACCGTTCCGAAGTCAGAGACGGCACGGACAGTTGCCGCAAACAATATTGTGAATGCAGGGGCGATGGTCGGAGCGACCCTGGTCCTCACCGGGCTTGTGCAGATCGGCGTGTCGGTCGCCGGTACTCTGCTGCTGGTTTCGGTTGGAAGCCTGATCTCGGCGTGGCTCGGCCACAAGCTCCACCTTGCTTGCGACCTGCCGTTGGCGAACGTCAGGCGATGAACAGGCTGACCATCAAGAACCCGGCGGCATAAGTCGCCGCAAACAGCTTCAGATCCGGGGAGATCGCCTGGGCTTCCGGCAAGGCGATGGCGCGCGCGAACGACGCCCGGCGACCGAAGGTGAGTGGAGACGCAGACCCTGCTGGGCGATACATGAGCAAATCCTAACGCGCTGTTTACTATTTCTGCAAACGCGCGTTTCGCGGATCCGGCTCCCGCCTGTTTCCGAATGGGACAAGCGAGCTGTGTGTTGACCGATTTTTCGTTGGTGCGGACGGCGGGACTCGAACCCGCACGCCCATCGGGGCAGAAGATTTTAAGTCTCCAGCGTCTACCATTCCGCCACGTCCGCACGGTGCGCCTCATCCAAGGCCAGCGCGCGGCGGTCAAGCGCCCGTGTACTCGGCTGCCCCTACTCGGCGGTGACTTCGCCCAGGTTCAGCCGCTCGCGCATTTCCTTGCCAGGCTTGAAGTAGGGAACTCGCTTCGCGTCGACATCGACGCTTGCGCCCGTGCGCGGGTTGCGTCCGACGCGAGCATCGCGCTGGCGCGTGGAGAACGCGCCGAAGCCCCGCAACTCAACCCGGCCGCCGGCCGCCAGCTGCTCCGTGATCGAGTCGAACAATGCCGTGACGACATCCTCGACTTCACGCTGCGTCAAATCGGGGAAGTCCCCGCATAGCTTGTGCACCAATTCCGACCGGATCATGCCTGCCTCATCCCCGCTTAGCCTTGAAGTCCAGACGCTTACCCCGATGCCAAGCTGTCAGAAGATGCGCCCCCGCGCAAGCAACCCGACTGATCGGCGTCGGTAGCGCGCGGAAGGGTCGTCCTTCCGCGCGCTTCTTTTCTACTTCTTGCTGGCGGCGTCCTTCAGCGCCGCGCCCAGGATGTCGCCCAGCGACGCACCCGAGTCGGAGCTGCCATATTGCGCCACGGCCTGCTTCTCCTCCGAGATCTGCATCGCCTTGATGGAGAAGGTCGGCTTCTTCGACCGATCGAAGCCGGTGACCTGCGCATCGAACTTCTGTCCCACCTGGAAGCGCTCCGGACGCTGCTCATCGCGGTCGCGGCCAAGGTCGGTGCGCTTGATAAAGCCGGTCGCGCCATCGTCGCCGATCTGCACTTCCAGCCCGCCGTCGCGCACTTCGAGCACGGTGACGGTGACCGTCTCGCCCTTGTTCGCGCCACTGCCGGTGCCGCCGCCAACCGCGACTCCGCCGCGCTCAAGCTGCTTCATGCCAAGGCTGATACGCTCCTTCTCGACATCCACGTCGAGCACCTGCGCCTGGACCCGCTCACCCTTGTGATGCAGCCCGAGCGCGTCCTCGCCGGATACGCCCCAGGCGATGTCCGACATGTGGACCATGCCATCGACGTCGCCGTCGAGGCCGATGAACAGGCCGAACTCGGTCGAGTTCTTGACCTCGCCCTCGACGGTGGAGCCGACCGGATGCTTGTCGGCGAAGTCCGCCCACGGGTTCGACTGCGCCTGCTTGAGGCCCAACGAAATCCGCCGCTTCTCCTCGTCGACCTCGAGGATCTTGACCTCGACCTCCTGGCTGGTGCTGACGATCTTGCCCGGGTGGACGTTCTTCTTGGTCCAGCTCATCTCCGACACGTGGACTAGGCCCTCGATGCCGGCTTCCAGCTCCACGAAGGCACCATATTCGGTGATGTTGGTGACCCGGCCGGTGAATGTACCCTCGATCGGATACTTGGCGGCGGCCCCTTCCCACGGATCGCTTTCCAGCTGCTTCATGCCGAGGC